>JAISWC010000273.1 GCA_031271245.1 Tannerella sp.
ATTGTAGCGGATAATTTGTATTCTCCGGGTTCGAGCGAGAGCGTTTGCCATATCTTGCCGTTTGTGATGTCTTTATTTTCGTTTAGACCCCAGCCGGTAACGAAAGTGATCCATGTCGCCCCTCCGTCACTGTCCACGCTTTCGGGCGAAGCCATATCGTTCATTTTCCAGTCGGCGAGCGTACCGAAGCGTCCCCATTGCCACATACCTTTGTCCGTAACGGCAAAAGGAGTATGATTATTCGTAAGTTGCGACGGGAAAGTAACCATTTCTTCCACCGTTACAGCCGAAAAGGTGTCAATAGCCGTTTCGGCAGGCTTATACAGGGTGCGGTACGAAAGGGGAAAAGCAAAGTCGAAATCCGGCAGATAAGAACTGTTCTCGCCGCTTGGCGTAAAGACGGTTTTCATCGTCCCGTCGATTGCATGATATTTCTGCTCTATGCCCATTTCCGAGGCGCCTGCGTCATACCATTCAAGTTTCAGCTCGTTCTCTCTCGGTTGTCTGCGTTTAACTATACGGTTAAACAGGCCTTTTTCATACATGACTCCGTAGGCAGTCTCCTCCGCCTCCACGACAAGCGATTTGTTACCGGCCACATCGAACGAAACGATGCGGAAGGTATAGCTTGCCTCTTCCAGTCCGCCGACAATGCAGCTGATCGTATCCACGCTGTAGGCTCCGGAATGAACGACAGGCACTTTCAGGCTGTCGAACTGACCGGAATATCCGTAAATAACATTAAAGCCTGTCACACGAGGGTCGAGTGTCTGCCACTCCAGCAGGATGCGGTTTCTGCCGGCGAATGTTTTCACCGAATCCGCTTTTTGCGGATAGATGATCTCGCCGCCCGCCACATATTTCAGATAGTCGTCGTACTTTGTGCAACCTGTCCATAAAGCGCTAAATAACAATATGGATATAATTCCAATAAGATGATTTTTATTTAACATATTCGTAATTCTTTTGATGATTATTTCTCATTTCACTTTAGCTCCAAAGACGGAAAATTCCATAAAAGTTACTTCAAGTCCCATGTTTCCTGTTTCGAGGATTCTGAAACGGAGGTATCTGCACGGTGGCACGTCTAACGGGAAGTTGGATTCGTTGCCTGCCCGTCCGGCTTCGCGGTCTTCGGCATTGAGTTGTCCGTAGCCCAGACCTGACGGTTTGGATACTTTAGGCGTCGTCGTCAGCAGCGTCCATGATTCGTCGAAGGAGCCGTCCGAGTTCGGGTTATTGCTGCCCCAAATCTCCATTTTGAGGACGGCTTCGCGGTCGAAATACCAATCCGAGCCTTCTCTGTTCCAGTAGATAAAGCGGCTGAACTGATAGGTGGCGCCCAAGTCCACCGTTATATGGATAGGCAGCGGCGAGACGGTATTCGACACCCAACCCCTGCCTTCGGATATACTGCCGTCCCAGAGGTTTTGCTGTACCCATCCCCAGTCGGAGCCGGCGTCGGTAGGTAATGTTACCAGGCGGAACAGCGATTTGTCCGCCTCTTCTTCGAAAACGGGCGTCAGCAGTTTCATGAGCGTGTCGGTGGAATTGTACCATCTGTCGCGGATGGAAACGCCGAACCATGTGGGGATGGTATCCATGTTACGTAGCGAGATGTTACCCTCTATCTGGGAAGTGTAGGCGGTCTGAGCGTTTATCCACCTACCGGTGGAATCCTGATACGACATCATAATCACGAGGTCGGCGCCTGCCGGATTACGGTAGAGGCATGTCGCGCCTCCGAAATCGGCAAACAGGTCAAGCGATTTAAACGTTTCGAGATAAGCGGGCGCCAACGGTCTTACTTCCTGCCGTACGGGCTCCGAAGACACTTCACTTCGGGAAACCGAATACAATGCTATCACATAAGCGGATGTGTCGGGGAATCCCTCAATCGTAAGCGTATTGCCGTAAGCCGACGTTTTTGCTTCCCGAACCTGCCCTTTTACTTCACATTCAGCCTTGGCATAGAAGAAATTCGGGTCGTCGGGTATGTCATACGTGAGGCGGACTGCGCCGGGCAGCCGTTCTACGTCTCTGACGGTTACCTGTTTGGGAACGGTCGTGTTCGATTCAAGCGGGAGTTTTTTGTCTTCGCTGCACGAAAGAACGAGAAAGAACCCCATCGCTGCTAAATAATTGATATATCTGTTCATAATTAATAATTAATAATTAACAATTGATAATTGATTACTCCCACCCCGGATTCTGCACAAGCCGCAAATTTACGGTCAGGTTACTTTCCCTTATCGGAAAGAGGTAATCTTTGGACGTAAACGACAGGACAAAGAGGGTGCTAACCACGTAATACGTTTCGGCGTCTGATGCCTGATAGTTCCAGCCCTGAACAGGCTGGTTGTGCCACATCTCCTTTGCTCTTTTCCACCGGCGGATATCCCAGTAGCGATGACTTTCCGCATACATTTCTATCAGTCGCTCGCGATGAATGATGTCCCGGAGACCTTCCTGAGTCGTATGTTTGGTTTTAAAGGCAGGCAGCGCATAGTTGGACCATGCATCGGCAACCGTTTCAAGACCTGCTCTGGCGCGAATCCGGTTGAGATATTCAAAGACTTCGGGCGCCGGTCCGTTGGCTTCGTTAAGCGCTTCGGCATACATCAGATAGAGGTCGGCAAGCCTTATTAATGGCCATCCGTAATTGACAGGAGTGATCTCGGCACCTGCCGTCTCGCGCAACGTAGTCTGATAATTAATGAGTTTTTTGCCGCCGTAGCCGGTTACCGGCGGGCATCCGGCAGCCATAGGGTCGCCACCACGCAGTTTTACAAACCACTGATAATCCTTATCAAACCGTCCGTTTCCGAACCACAGGCTTCGGTCGAAAGCGAGGTTGGCATAGAAACGCGGCTCCCGATCGAAGTTGAGGCTTGCCGTCTGCTCGCCTGTCCTCATGATATATCGCTCATCATCCGTTACGGTTCGTATCTGATAGCGGCTGGTATATTTGCCGCTGCTTGCCCATTCGGCGTCTTCTTCTATCGGAACGCCATGGTCGGAATAAAACATCTCGGCAATCTTAAGCGGCGGATTCAGTTCTATCATAGGCTGGAAAGTGGAAGCAAACACCGCATCGAAACACACCATACTGCGTGTCTGCAAATTCGTGATATTTTGATTCATATCAAGCCATATTCCTTCCCGGTTGAGGTTGATGTTCCCTTCGGCGACTGCGTTACGGATACTCATCTGCACGGTCAGCGTATCATTCACCTTGTCGGTAGGCATAGGGGTGAAGACGTACAGGCTGTGTCCGGCGTCGTGAGCGGCGTCGATGGCAGCCTTGCATGCTTCGGCGGCTTTTGTCCACTTGCTTTGATCATACGTCTGATTGAAAAACGGCTGATTATCTTCCGGATTGATGAACGTAGCATAATCGGTATTGCCGTTGAACAGCGGACTTGCCGCTTCCAGCAACACTTTTGCTTTCAGGGCGCGAGCTATGATGCGGTTTGCCCTGCCGAGGTCGGTAGCCGGTTTGAGCGTCGTTTCAGGCAACCGGGGAATCGCCTCGTCAAGCAGTTCGACAATGTATTGAAAACATTCGTCCACAGGCTCTCTTGGAATCTGCACTTCATCTACCGATGCGGAAATGGGCAGGTTCTTCCGTATCAGGGGAATGGGCCCGTACATTCTCAGCAATATATAATGATAATATGCTTTCAGGAAGATGGCTTCTGCCGTCCACCAGTCTTTCTCGGTAAAAGTGCCGTTTATGTCGCCCCACAGAATCTTGAACGATTCTTCAGGCACTGTTCCAATATTTTCCAAGAAAATGTTGCAGGTGCGAATCCCCACAAACATGGATTTGCACCCCATTCCGCCATCCCAGTAGTTCATACCGGGGTCCACTACATTTTGCCTGCCGCGTCCGATAATCTCGAAAGCATTGCTGGAAAAACGGATGCCGTGAGGATACTGACACCAGAACTCGTCATTTATGAGAAAAGACTGGCTGTTGGCGATGTCAGCGCCACTCGGCATATAGGAATAGCATGTGAAGATATATTTTTCAGCCATAGGGGCGCTTACAAAAGCATTGTCGAGCGTCGCAATGTTGTCCGGCACCACATCTAAGTAATCGGCGCAGGAACAAACCTGTAACAGACAAACGACAGTAAATATCCTAAGTCCTGCAAACAAGGACTTTGAAGTTATTTTATCGAATAATTTTATCATAATCTTAAAATTTATAATCTATAATCTTAAATTCATCAGAATGAAACCGTCAACCCTAAGTTATACGATTTCTGGATAGGATAGCCCAGTCCGTTGCCGCTCATTTCCACATCCCAGAGTTTGAATTTACTGAACAGCAGCATATTCGTTCCATTGAGATAGATGCGGGCGTTCGTAAGCCGGATTTTGTCCATCAATTTTTGAGGCAGCGTATAGCCTAATTCCACAGATTTGAGACGCAGGAAAGAGCCGTCCTGCATGAACCAGGTGCTGCGCTGAGCATTATTGGAAATGACGGTCTGGCTCAAACGGGGCCAGAGAGCGTACAGGTCGCGGTGATCTTCCGACCAGTAGCTGTCGGCGTAGGCTTTCAGCAGATGCGTCTGGTTGATGGTGTTCGGATGGTTGGAGGCCGGGGCGTCGCTTGAATGGCGGTCGTTGAACGGCGACGTTTCGTTGACGTCAATCCAGAAGCTCGAACGCGCCGAGCCTTGAAAGAAGAAGGAGGCGTCGAAATTCCTGTATCCGCCGGAGACGCCGAAACCGTAAATGATTTCAGGATCGGTAGGATAGCCGATCGGTACGGCGTCCTCGTTTGTAATCATCCCGTCGCCGTTGACGTCGCGGTATTTGATGTCGCCCGCCATATATTCGCCGAAGCCCTGTGTGGGCGAGTTGGCCACTTCCGCCTCGTCAATGAAAAGGCGTTCGGCTATCAGTCCCCACTGCTGCGACAGGGAATGACCGACGTGCTGACGATACGCTTCCTCGTAACGGGGTTCTTCATAAACGAGAAACTCGCTGGCCGCATACGTGAAATTGACACGCGACTTGAGCCATATATCCCTGGTGACCTGAGCGGTATGATTAATCGAACCGTCCACTCCGTACGCAATCGCCTCGCCTACATTTGCCATCTCCGTCGTGGTCAGACCCATGGTAGAAGGGATGCTTGCGCGGCTCATCAGGATATTGGTGCGATGTTCGGTGAAGTAATCGGCTTCCATAACGAACTGATTCAGGACGCCCAGTTCAAATCCCAGATTCGTCTTTTTCGCTATCTCCCAGGTGATGTCCTCATTGGCATTGCGGCTGATACTCACTCCGGAAAGCGAATATCCGGCGCCGATCGTGCCGAACCGGTACCCTCTGCCGCCGTCTTCCATATTGACATTGGAGAGGTAGAAAAACCGGTCTTCATTGCGTCCGATGGCATCGTTACCGATTATTCCGTACGTGGCACGCAGTTTCAGATTGTTGATGGCTTTCAGCTTCCAAAAATCCTCATTTGAAATCGTCCATGCTACTCCGAAAGAGGGGAAAAAGCCGAAGCGGTGGCTGCTGTGAAAACGTTCGCTGCCGTTGTAACCGAAATTGAACTCGCCGAAGTATTTTCCTTTGTAAGAGTACGTGCCGCGACCCGACAAACCGAGATTGCGGTGGGGAAGCGACAGCTGGATATTACCGGCGTTACCTTCCATATAATTACGCATGAGATAAACGAGCATAGCGTTCACTTCATGGTCGTCATTGATGGTCTGATGATAATTCGACATCAACTCTATATAGGTTGTCGTGTTGACCGTTTTAGCGCCTTCGTTGTATCCGAGATACTCTGTTCCGTTATTGAGTTGAAGCAGTGTGTAGGTGTCATCACTTCGATTGTAGGAATCTATCGTATAGAAATACGGGTTGTAGAAGCGCGATATGTCGAAATAGGAATACCGCGATGTCTGAAACAGTCCCCTGACGGACAGTCCGTTCACGAAGTGCGAAAGGTCCTGCTCCAGTTCAAACTGGGCGTCTATCTTACTGCTGGAGTAATCCTTATAACCTCTGACCATTTCGGCATAAGGGTTGATATATCCTGCCGAGCTCGTTCCATAGTTGCCGAAAAGGATATGACGGGTCAGTTTATTGACTGCATCCGGCTCATAATAAGGCGGAAACAGCACCGGATTGGAGTGCATAACTTGCCAGTACACATCGCTTCCGCCGTTTATCGGTCCGGTATAATCGTCGAAAACGCCCGACATCTTCAGCGCGGCTTTGGTGCTGCTGGTCAGATTGAAATTGATATTTGTACGGAACGAATAGGTGCGTAGCTGAATGTTATTGTTGAAGTTATTGCGTTTGTCCACTTTCAGGTTGCCGTTATCCTGGTTGAAAGTAGCGGCAAGGTAGTAACGCGCCACTTTGCCGCCGCCGCTGGCATTGAGGTTAATACGCTGCACGCTGGCCCTTTGGCTTATCATTTCACTGTACCAGTCGGTTGTCGGATAAACCGTCGGATTTGTTCCGGCTATGGTGTTATCGATTTTCGATTGCAGGTAAGGCGTCAGTCCCAGCGGGTTGCGCGTCAGAACAGCCTCATTTCCCAGTTTCATGTAAGTCACGGGGTCGGCCAGTTTTATATTCCGCGTCGGCGTTGTCAGTGCATCTTCGAATCTGACGGAAACCCGGAGAGGCGTTTCGGTTCCCTCCTTGGTCGTGATGGATATGACTCCGTTGGCGCCGCGGGCGCCGTAAACAGCCGTAGAAGTGGCGTCTTTCATGATCGAGAAGTTGGCAATATCGTCGGGTTGCATCCTTGCCAGGTCGGTAGTCGTCGATTCGATGCCGTCAATCAGTATCAGCGGGTCTTTCTTGTAGCCGAAAGTCGTAACGCCGCGAATGAAGAAGTCCGCATTGTCGCGTCCCGGCTCGCCGCTACGCTGGTACGATATCATGCCTGCAATATTTCCCGCCATCATGGTCGTGATGTTGCTCGACGATACCTTCTTGATTTCACCTACATTGATACTCGTTACGGCGCCGATCACATCGGTCTTCTTCTGCTTCCCGAAGCCGATAACCACCACTTCTTCCAGTTGCTGATTGTCTTCTACGAGCGTGATGACGAAAATGCGTTGCGAGCCTACTTTAATTTCTTTGGTAACATATCCGATATAACTGATTTGCAGCACGCAGGTATCCGACGGAACGGTAAGTGTAAAATCGCCGTTCTGATCTGTCGAAGTACCAAGCGTCGTGCCGCGCACAGCCACGGTAACACCCGCCAGAGGCTCGCCGGCGTCCGACACTTTTCCGCTTACCGGTATTCCCGCCCGCTGCGCCTGAATGAATAATGTGAAAAAACACATTATCAGGGACGCAGCCATCATTCGTTGAAAAATTCTTGTTTTGTTTCTCATAAGCTTTTTAATTATTTGTTTTTTCTTATCATCTGTCCCGTCCGCATCAACGTATTAACGTCCACTTTGCGTAATTTACCTTCATAGTCAGGTCCGACGTCAATCGAAAAGATGTTTTCGTATTTGACCGCGCTTCTGTAGTCGTCCCACAGTTTAGCAACAGGGTAAACCAGTTCATCATGCTGGGGGAGTGAATAGAACCACATGGCGCCACCCTGATGGGGAGGTAGAATCGGGTAGGTAAACTCTGCCGCTAACCAGTTATGATTCGGATAGTTAGGGTTTTTTATCGGACCGGCGCCTGCCATTTCGCCCAGACGTATGTCGCCGCTGACATCGTTGCAGTTGTAACCTACGAAACAGCCGGGTTGCCATTTTTTGCACCATTCGGTAGTCTCTTTACGGCTCAAACCGCCATCGCCTACCGCGCAATCGAGCCACAGAAACTCAATAGGCCCGTATTGCGTCAGCAACTCTTTGAGCTGCGCTTTCTTCACTTCGGGGTTATTTCCACCCTTGCCTGCCTTACCGTCTTCCGAGCCGGGGAACGTCCAGTCGCCCTCCGAATAATACAGCGCCAGTTTGATGCCGTACTTGTCGCATGACTTCTTCAGCGCCCGCAGAACGTCTTTCCCTAAAGGAGCATTGGTTACTTTGCGCGCTGTCGTCTTTGTGTCCCACAGACAGAAACCGTCGTGATGCTTTGTCAGAAACAGGATGTAACCCATCTCCGCTTCCCTGGCT
>JAISWC010000335.1 GCA_031271245.1 Tannerella sp.
ACGGCATCAACCGGACGTACCGCAGCCGCCGCGAACTGGCCGGGCGTATCATGCAGGCAATGGGCTGCCGCTACGGCGAAAACCAGGTCGGGATGTTCCTCTGGGGACGGATACCCGACGCGGAAGAAAGCGGCGAACGCCTGGCCGACCGGATGCTGTATGAAGCCGGCGTCTTTGTCACGCCCGGATTCGTCTTCGGCAGGGCCGGCGACCGCTACGTCCGCCTCTCGCTCTGCTGCCCCGGCAAAATACTGGAGGAAGCATTGAAACGAATCAATTTCTAACTTATTATACGGATTATACAGATGAAAAAGATTGTTATTTTTACGGGAAGTACGGTTTTAAGCCTGCTGCTGTTTATTCAGCCGCTTAAATCACAGGAAGAAGTTTCGGGAAAACATATTTTTTCCGAACTGGGTGGACCGGGCGTGATCTTCTCCGCCAATTTCGACAGCCGGTTTAAACAAAATACAAGACTGGGACTGGGATACCGGGCAGGAATTGGATTCGGCGTCGGCAGTTTTTCGGACTTTACGGTGGGGGAGTATGGCAATACCTATACGAGAACGTATTATACCATACCGGCAGGATTGAATTATATTTTCGGCAAAAAACATTCGTCGCGCACGTTCGAAGTCGGAGGAGGCGTCGCCCTCCTGACCCGCAAGGTCAGCCTTTATTGCTATGACTACGAGAAACCGGGACATTGCATCGGCTATATGCAATTCATGTTTCGCCGGGTACCGGTAGATGGCGGATTTACGTTCCGAATCGGATTTACGCCCATTATTGGAACTTCCGGCGACCTGTTTCCCATGGTAGCCCTCAGTTTCGGATATGCGTTTTAGAATGGAGAATATATAAGAATATTGAGAATAATGGAAGAATTTAAACTGGAATCAATTTTATTGCCGGGAGTAAGCGGCGAGCGTCCGGTGGTCATCGCCGGGCCGTGCAGCGCGGAGACGGAGACGCAGGTGTTGCAGACGGCGCAAAGCCTGGCAGCCAAAGGCATCAAACTTTTCCGCGCGGGGATATGGAAGCCGCGCACTAAACCGGGCGGCTTCGAGGGCGTCGGCTCCATCGGCCTGGCCTGGCTCAGGCGGGTGAAGGAAGAAACGGGCATGTATGTGGCGACGGAGGTGGCCACGCGCGACCACGTGTTCGAAGCGCTCAAAGCCGGCATCGACCTGCTGTGGATCGGGGCGCGCTCGTCGGCCAACCCCTTTATGATGCAGGAACTGGCCGATGCACTGAAGGGTACCGACCTGCCGGTGCTGGTCAAAAACCCGGTCAATCCCGACCTGGAACTGTGGATCGGCGCCATACAGCGGCTCCACGGCGCCGGCATCCGGCGGCTGGGTGTCATCCACCGCGGATTCAGTTCGTATGACAAAAAGATTTACCGGAACCTGCCCCTGTGGCACATCCCGATCGAACTGCGCCGCCGCTATCCCGGGCTGCCCATCTTCTGCGACCCAAGCCATATCGGCGGCCGTCGCGAACTGATCGCCCCGCTCTGTCAGCAGGCGATGGAACTGAGTTTCAACGGCCTGATCGTCGAGTCGCATTGCAACCCCGACGAGGCCTGGAGCGACGCGGCACAGCAGATCACGCCCGACGTGCTGGATTATGTGCTGAACCTGCTGGTGATTCGCGATTCCACGCAGACGACCGAAAACCTCTCCGAACTGCGTCGCCAGATCGACGCCATCGACGAGAATCTGCTCGAGATACTGGCCAAGCGGATGCGCATCTCGCGCGAAATCGGTATCTACAAGAAAGAACACAACATGCCGATCCTTCAGACGCCTCGCTACGGCGAGATTCTGGAAAACCGCTCCCGGGCGGCGACCGCCATGGACCTGAATCCCGAATTTATCGAGAAGATCATGAAGGAGATTCATGAGGAATCCGTACGGCAGCAAATGAACATCATGACCGTTTAACCGTTGACACGTATGAAAATATTGATATTAGGCGCCGGGAAGATGGGGGCATTCTTCGCCGACTTGCTGAGTTTCGACCACGAGGTGGCCGTGCTGGAAAAAGACCCCCGACGGCTGCGTTTCATCTACAACGCCGTCCGGATGCAGTCGCCCGGAGAAATCCGGGAGTTCGACCCCGACCTGGTGATCAACTGCGTGACGCTGAATCATACGATAGCGGCTTTCGAGGAGACCGTATCCCTCCTCAAACCCGCGTGCATCCTTTCCGACGTGGCGTCGGTGAAGACGAACCTGCAGGCGTTTTACGGTGCCTGCGGCCGGCCGTATGTGTCCACGCATCCGATGTTTGGCCCCACGTTTGCCAATCTGGGTAACCTGGAAAAAGAAAATACAATCATCATCAGCGAAGGCGACCACATGGGGAAAATCTTTTTCAAAGACCTGTACGACCGGCTGAAACTGAACGTCTTCGAGTATACGTTTGAGGAGCACGACCGGGTAGTGGCCTATTCGCTGGGCATCCCGTTCGCCTCCACGCTGGTGTTTGCTGCCACGATGGTGCATCAGGATGCGCCCGGGACAACCTTCAAGCGTCACATGCGCATTGCCCGCGGCCTGATGTCCGAAGACGATTACCTGCTGACGGAAATTCTCTTCAACCCCCGCACACCCCGGCAAATCGAGCGTATCCAGCAGGAATTGGCCGACCTGCAGGACATGATCCGCCGCAGGGACACGGAAGCGATGAAAACATATCTGGCCAAACTGCGGAAGAAAATGGATATTGGATGCGACCGTACAGTATAATCATTTGCAGGATCTGGAGGCATTTGTCTGTCTCAGATTCTCCATAGACAGTTATGTTTTGTAATCTCTCTGTCTTTCAGCAATTTAATTGATTGTGTCGGGGTGAAAGGATTCGAACCTTCGACCCCCTGCTCCCAAAGCAGGTGCGCTAACCGGACTGCGCTACACCCCGAATGATCTGCCTGTGGCTAACGGCGCGGCAAAGGTACAACTTAATTATGAGAATCAAATAAAAAAATCCCGACACGGCATGGAGTTTGTGCATCAAATAAACTATTTTTGCCGTCGCATAGTCTCACTATTCTGTATATGGCAATACGAAAAAAAGTTCTTTTACAAGATATTGCATCCGCTACCGGTGCAAATGTCTCGACCGTTTCGATTGTGCTGAACGGACGGGCGCGTGAACGGAGAATCAGCGCAGGGTTGGAGCAGAAAATACTGGATACGGCCAGACAGCTTCATTACAAGCCGAATGTACTGGCTCAAAGCCTCCGTTCGGGCAAAAGTCACATTCTGGGATTGATTTTGCCTGATATGTCAAACCCTACTTTTTCCCGGCTGGGGCGTACCATTGACGAACTGGCCGCGAAAAACGGTTATCGTATCATGTCGTGCAACTCGGACGAAGAGGATCGGCATCCTGAAAAACTGATCGGTTCGCTGATTGATTATCAGGTGGACGGGTTTATCATCGCTCCGACCACCCGGATGAAGCGTTCCCTTTTCCGGATGATCGAAAACAGCCGGACGCCGTTTGTTCTTGTGGACCGGTCCCTGC
>JAISWC010000167.1 GCA_031271245.1 Tannerella sp.
CAGAAAGGGTTATCCACGTGCAGTGTCCACCAGTGTTTGAATATATAATCCAGTCCTCCGTATTTTTTCAGATAGCGATAGGCTTCCTGCCTGTCCATCTTGTATTCATCGGCAAACTCTGGAATAATAAACGTAACGAAACTGAGCCGGTCGCTCGCTTCCTTGTCTAATGTCTTCTTTTCCAATGTCGTTTCCATTCTGCAATCATTAATTTATTTACAACTGCAAAGATACTGCTTTTTGTCTGAACTGTGATTTCGCAGATGGATATTTGCCCCGAAAGCGCCATCTAATCATAATAATCATACGAGTCCCAAAAATGATAAATAATTCGTATAAACGGTCGTTCCGTCAACTGCCCTCTCCCCTCTCCTTTATGGAGAGGGGTCGGAGGAGAGATTTTTGCGCTGCGGCGATGTTATTTTGCGCTGCGACGATGTTATTTTACACTACGGCAGTATTATTTTGCGATGCGGCGGCGTTATTTAACACTGCGGCGATACTATTTTGCGTTGCGGCGGTGTTATTTAACACTGCGGCGGTATTATTTTGCGATGTGGCGGTATTATTTAACACTGTGGCGGCATTATTTAACATTGCTGCGATACTGAACGCAACCGCAAGATCAAATTCCTTTATATTTTTCTGTTTTCGAACCTGATATGATTTACTTCCTTATACTGCGGGCTGGAAGCGCCGAATACCGCTTTCACATATTCTTTCACGGCCAGTGCAGTATCTATCATGCCCGATTTCGGAGCATAGAGCAGTTTGTTACGTTCCTGCCGGGCGTTAGCCAGGGGCACATCGGCAGTCATAACGGCTGCGTGAGTTGTCCGCATCTCATTCAGCAACGCCGTAAGAGCGCTGACTGCAAGGTCAGGTTCGGCCGGAGTGTACGCCGGTTGCGATTCCACCAGTGCGATCAGCCGGTTAAGATGCTCAATCTGCTCGTTAAAACTCACCTGCGACACCGAAATATGCTTTGCCGGTTCGGCGCCCAAACCCGTATCAGGCTTGATTTTGTGAGCACGCTGACCTCTGATTTTGCGCACCACCTCCTTTATATGCACCATAATCGCATCCGGCAGACCCAGCACGGCTGCCACCGCCTGCACGCGCGTAGCGAGGGGCGGCAGAAGCGCGAACGTTTCCCGACGCGCGTTTTCGGCCGTCACATAGCCCGGAAACGCCATATCAACGGCAGTAATAGCCGTTTTAACCCTCTCCGACTGAGTCCGCAGCGTCGCGATTTGCAGACTTTGAGGCACAGGGTTATACGATGGGCCAAAGCCCTCGCATACATCAATTAAGCGGTCAAAATGACCCACATAGGTATTAATACCCGATTCAATTCTTGAACTCATACTCTTTCCTTTTTAATTGTTTACAATGAAATTGCCATAATATTACAGCGCAAAAATAAAAAAAAAATCAGACATAAACCATACCGCACGCACATATAAAAGATGATACCGTCCTCCAGTTCGAGGGCGACCGGCATTATATGTACAGGAAAGAGACGGTTGAAAATCCCTGCTTCGTTTCAGCGCTTGCCTGTTTTCATCAAATTTCAATACCTTCCGCCAACTCGCGGTCAAACCCTTTCGTCCGGTTTATCCGTGCAGGTTCTGCCGGTGTTTTCCGTTTTGCTGTCGTTTTATTTTCCATTCCTCAATGCTCCCGGTTTTTATTTTCTTAAAATCTTTTCCATTGGCTTTCCTTTTGCCAGTTCATCAATTAACTTATCTAACCGGCGGATATTTTGCATAAGTTTATCTTCAATTTCTTCCACACGATAACCGCATATTGTACCTGTAATTTTTGAAGCATTTGGATTGATTTGTGGCGCCTGTGCAAAAAATGTTTCAAAATCACTGTTATTGTCAATTTGTTGCCGCAGGGTTTGTTGATTATATCCTGTCAGCCAACAAATGACAGCATCTACTTCTGTTTTTGTACGTCCCTTTTTTTCCGCTTTTTGAACATAAAACGGATAAACGCCTGCAAATGAAGTTGTAAATATTCTTGTATTCATGTAACTCTACCCTTTTCTTCGTCTTCGTATGAATTATTTTCGCCGCAAAAATAGGTTTTTTTTCTGAATTGAAGATTTCATGCCCGCGTGGAGTATAAAAGATAATACCTATCTTTACGTCCCAAATTTATCGACGATTAACGATGGCAAAAACGAAAACGGTTTATATATGTACACAGTGCGGAGCGGATTCGCCGAAATGGGTCGGGAAATGTCCCGTGTGCGGCGAATGGAACACGTATGTGGAGGAACTCATTGCGAAAGAGCCGGCGGCACGGCGGACTGTGCCCGGCACGGAACGGCACGCGGCGCGGCCGCAGCTGCTGCGCGACGTGACCCTGCACGAAGAGGCGCGGCTGGACATGCGGGACGGCGAACTGAACCGGGTGCTGGGCGGCGGTCTGGTAAAAGGTTCGCTGGTACTGATTGGCGGCGAACCGGGCATCGGGAAATCGACGCTGGTGCTGCAAACCGTTCTGAAACTGCGCGGCATGAAAACGCTCTACGTCTCCGGCGAGGAAAGCGCCCAGCAGCTCAAACTGCGTGCCGAGCGCCTTGCCGGTCGCGATTCGGAGGATTGCTTCGTCCTGTGCGAAACGAATCTGGAACAGATTTTCGCGCACGCGCAAAACATGCTGCCCGACCTGATGATCATTGATTCGGTTCAGACGGTTTACACGGAACTGGCGGACTCTTCGCCCGGCAGCATCACGCAGGTGCGCGAATGCAGCGCGGCCATCCTGAAATACGCCAAGGAAACGGCTACGCCGGTCTTCCTGATCGGACACATCAACAAGGAAGGCAGCATCGCCGGGCCGAAAGTGCTGGAGCACATTGTCGACACCGTTCTCCAGTTCGAGGGCGACCGGCACTACATGTACCGGATTTTGCGGAGCATCAAGAATCGCTTCGGCAGCACCTCGGAACTGGGCATCTACGAGATGCGTTCCGACGGACTGCGCGAAGTAAGCAACCCGTCCGAACTCCTGCTGACGCAAAACCACGAAGGACTGAGCGGTGTAGCCATCGCGTCGGCCATCGAAGGCATCCGTCCGTTCCTGATCGAGACGCAGTCGCTCGTCAGCTCCGCCGTTTACGGCACGCCGCAGCGCAGCGCCACGGGATTTGACCTGCGGCGGATGAACATGCTCCTGGCCGTGCTCGAAAAACGCGCCGGATTCAAGCTCGCCCAGAAAGACGTCTTCCTCAACATTGCCGGCGGACTGAGGGTCAACGACCCGGCCATCGACCTGGCTGTCATGAGCGCCGTACTGTCGTCCAGTTTCGACCTGGCCGTCGACCGCCGCGTCTGTATGGCCGGCGAGGTGGGGCTGTCGGGCGAAATCCGCCCGGTAAACCGCATCGAACAGCGTATTCAGGAGGCCGAAAGACTGGGTTTCACCCGGATACTGATTCCCCGGATGAAGGGACTGGACGGACTGAAAATGCAGATTCGGCCGGTACAGGTAGGGAAAGTGGAAGAAGCCTTCAAACAGCTCTTCGGATGATACGTGAACTCATCCTCCGGCTCTCGCCCGAAGAGGCAGCCGGTGAACAGAGCCTGATACGGGCGGTCAGCCGCGAGACGGGCGACGCGCCGGAAACGATCCGGGCGGTGCGGGTGCTGAAGCGTTCGATCGACGCGCGGCAGCGGACGGTCTGCGTCGACGTGACTCTGCGGGCGTTCGTGAACGAAATGCCCGATGAACCGGTCTTGCCTTCCGTGGAATACAGGGATGTATCCGGCCGTCCGGCGGTCGTCGTAGTCGGCGCCGGGCCGGCCGGTCTGTTTGCCGCACTGCGCCTGATTGAGCGGGGACTGCGTCCCGTCGTCATCGAACGGGGCAGGGACGTGCGGGAACGCAAAAAGGACATTGCCCGCATCAGCCGCGAACACCTTGTGCACCCCGAATCGAACTACTGCTTCGGCGAAGGCGGCGCCGGCGCCTTCTCGGACGGCAAACTGTACACGCGCAGCCGGAAACGCGGCTCGGTCGAACGCATCCTCTCCATTCTCTGCCGGCACGGCGCCAGTCCGTCGATCCTTTCCGACGCCCGTCCGCACATCGGAACGGACAAACTGCCGCGCGTGATTGAAAATATCCGCAACCGCATCCTGCAATGCGGCGGCGAGGTGCACTTCGAGACCTGCATGGAAACGCTGATAATAAAGGGAGACGAAGTCGCCGGCGTGCGCACGCGCCAGGGCGCCGAGTTTCCGGGACCGGTGATTCTGGCGACGGGACATTCCGCCCGCGATGTGTACCGCGAACTGTACCGCCTGCATCTGGCCGTCGAGCCGAAAGGGATTGCCGTCGGCGTGCGTCTGGAACATCCGCAGGCGCTGATCGACCGCATCCGCTACCACCGTCCGGAGGGCCGGGGCGACTGGCTACCGGCGGCGGAATACCGCTTCACGACGCAGGCCGGCAACCGCGGCGTCTATTCATTCTGTATGTGTCCGGGCGGATTCGTCATACCGGCCGCGAGCGCTCCCGGACAGGTCGTGGTCAACGGCATGTCGCCCGCCGCGCGTCATTCGCCCTGGGCCAATGCCGGCATCGTCGTCGAGATACGCCCGGAAGACCTGGTCGACCCAACGCTGCACCTCTCCCCTACCCCATTGCTTTCGCCGC
>JAISWC010000040.1 GCA_031271245.1 Tannerella sp.
TGGGGAAAGTGGAAACCGGCATTCCGGAAGACGACCCGCGCAACCCGGCTACGATAGCCGATAACGTGGGCGACAACGTGGGCGACGTGGCCGGTATGGGCGCCGACCTCTACGAATCCTACTGCGGGTCTATCCTGGCTACGGCCGCACTGGGCGCCTCGGCCTTTTTCACGCAGGGCGAGATGCAGATGAAGGCCATCTTCGCCCCGATGCTGATCGCGGCGGTGGGTATTATTCTTTCCATCCTGGGTATTTTCCTGGTGCGGACAAAAGAAGGGGCGAATATGAAACAGCTCCTCGGTGCGCTGGGAAGAGGGACGAACATCAGTTCCGTTCTGATTGCGATTGCCACGTTCGGTATTTTGTATGTACTGGGCATCCCGAACTGGTGGGGGCTTTCGCTGTCCGTGATCAGCGGTCTGGCGGCCGGCGTGATTATCGGGCAGGCTACGGAATATTACACTTCCCATTCCTACAAGCCGACGCAGCGCATCTCCGAAAGCGGCCAGACCGGCCCGGCTACGGTGATTATCTCCGGTATCGGACTGGGGATGCTGTCGACAGCCATTCCCGTCATCACCATCGGCGTGGCCATTATCCTGGCCTATCTTTTCGCCATCGGTTTTGATGTGTCAAACATGCTGACGGCGGAAAGCCTGAGCCGCGGACTCTACGGCATCGGTATCGCCGCCGTGGGGATGCTCTCGACGCTGGGAATTACGCTGGCGACCGACGCCTACGGCCCGATAGCCGACAACGCCGGCGGCAACGCCGAGATGAGCGGCCTCGATCCCGAAGTGCGCAAGCGTACCGACGCGCTGGACGCGCTGGGCAATACGACAGCGGCTACCGGCAAGGGATTTGCCATCGGTTCGGCAGCCCTGACGGCGCTGGCGCTGCTGGCTTCCTACATCGAGGAAATAAAGATCGGGATGCAGCATATCGGACAGAACGTACTGGAATTTGCCAACGGCAAGACGGTAGAAGTGGCGGGGGCGACCATCCTCGACTTTATGAACTACTATCAAATCAACCTGATGAATCCCAAAGTGCTGGTTGGCGTCTTTATCGGTTCGATGATGTCGTTCCTGTTCTGCGGTTTGACGATGAATGCCGTCGGACGCGCTGCACAAAGCATGGTGAATGAAGTACGCCGTCAGTTCCGCGAAATCAAGGGGATCCTGACCGGCGATGCAACGCCCGACTATGCCCGCTGCGTAGCCATCTCGACCAAAGGCGCACAGCGGGAAATGCTGTTGCCGTCGATTCTGGCGATTCTGGCGCCGATCGTGACCGGACTGATTTTCGGCGTATCGGGCGTGATGGGACTGCTGGTTGGCGGACTGGGTTCCGGATTCGTTCTGGCCATCTTCATGGCCAACGCCGGCGGCGCCTGGGACAACGCCAAGAAATATGTGGAAGAAGGCCACTTGGGAGGCAAAAACTCGCCCGTTCACAGGGCTACCGTCGTAGGCGACACCGTGGGCGATCCCTTCAAGGATACTTCCGGCCCCAGCCTGAATATCCTGATTAAACTCATGAGCATGGTGTCTATCGTGATGGCTGGTTTGACCGTCGCCTGGAGCCTGTTCTGAGCAGGAGAAGATGAAGCAGGAAGTAGTTGGTAGAGAGCAGTTAGTCGTTGTGGCTCGCCGAATGGCTTTGTGTCACAGTGATACGCTCTCTACTGACTACTAACTACTCTACAGACAATGCACAAAACCATGCCGCGCGCAGTTTAAAATATCCTGATCGTCACCGGCCCGGCAAGTCCCGACGGACGTAATGGATGTTCTTTCCTAAACTTTTTGATATTCGTTTTCGTAAACCGTTTTTCTTCCGGCAGGAACTGGTCGCCGATAAGACGGTTAGGCCAGAGATTGACGACTTGTATCTGCAGCGTGTTTTCGCCGTCTTTCAGCAAATCCGTAATATCCTGCGAAAAAGGAGGTTGCCACCACACGCCTGCCGGTTGTCCGTTGACATGCACTTCGGCGAGGTTATACAGTTCGCCGAGATCGAGATAGACACGTTTGTCGCGGCGCTGTTCGGCCCTCAGACGGAAGACGGTAGCGTATTCGGCCGTACCGGAGTAATAGCGGATGCCGTCGTCGGGATGTTCGTTCCAGAGGACAAGTTTGTCGAAACGGATTTTTTCGGGACCTCCCCAGGCTGTGTCGAAACGGACTTCCCAGGCGGCGTCGACGGGAATCGTTTCTATTCCGGCATCGAATGTCTGCGTTTTACCCTCGTATGAACTCAGTGTCCAGTTGCCGGCGAGCAACGGAAGATGTTTGCCGTCTTTTTGGAAAACGAACGGTTGCGTGTCGAAAGTGTCCTGCGGCAATTCGGGAAACAGGTTTTTCCCATCGAACGAAATACTTTCGTAATGAGCGGCTGCCTGTGGTTTACGGAACACGACGAAAACAGAGCCGAACGGTTCGAGGAATAACGGAAGCGTTGTCCGTCCTGCCGCCGTTTGATAGACGGGGTATTCGTTTATTGCGCCGGTTTCGGGATGCCAGAGTTCCGGCATCCTGCCTTCGACGCGGAATGAAACACGGAGATATTCCGGCTGTTCGTTCCGGTTCACGACGTAGTATATTTCGACGCTGTCCGTCCTGCGGTGGATGTAGTCTATCAGGGCGTTGGGCTTGCGGCTTTCATAAATAAAATCCGGGATAACGCCTTTTTTAAGCAGAGCATCGCGAGTATTTTCCCCGGTGTGCAGGTCGATTATTGTAGCGCCGGCTTTTTTCATCGACTTTATCTTTTTCGCTGCTTCGGGCGATACGCCTTTGTGTTTCGGCAACACAAGCGCGTGATAACTCATTCCGTCGGGCAGAATGATTTTTCCGTCACGCACGCTCATCCGGTCAAGTATCACTTCCGTATTGCAGACGTCGTAGTCGTATCCTTCGCCCAGGTCGGCATTGACATGTTTCATCGGTACCTGATTCGGAACGTTGTCGCCGTAATAATAGCAGACGTCGCCGATAAACAGTCCCTGCGACAGCATGAACGAGACACGATTGCTCCATGCAAGAAATGCCGGAGCCTGTTTCCACCAGGTCGTATTCGGGTTGAAATGCGTCCCGGCAAAAAACTCGGTTCCGGGTTTGCCGGCTTCTTTTGGCGAATGGGAGAACGTACAAATCACCAGATGATTCAAGCCTTCGCAATAAGCACGGTCGAGCGTCGGTTTCATGTACGCGAAATCTTCTTCCCAGTGCGGGCCGATGCTTGTCAGTCCTTCGGCTGCCACAAAGCGGCGACCGTAGATATGTGCGGCAGAGGCGGGTTGTTTGACGTAAAAGCGTCTGTCCGGCGTAACGCGGTGCGTGTTGGAGCGCAGCCAGAACTCGCCCATCGGGATGTCGTTTATTCCTTCGTTTTTCAGTGCGTCGATCGGTGCGGGATGCGGACCTCCGCTTTCGGGATGATAGCCCAGTCCGTCGTTACGGGCAAGTTCTTTGACATATTTATAATGATTTTCCCATATCAGGTCGCCGATTGCCCGGCGAAAATCATACAAAAACCTGTTGGAGGCTTCGCGGCTTTCGATCACACGTCCGGCGATTGCCGGCAGATAGGGCAGGAGATCATATCCATGCACTTTTTTGAAATACTGCTCAAATCCTTCCGTCCAGTTCACCGCATTCAGTTCCCAACTGTCTTCAAACAGATATTTCGGGTTTTTGACGCCTGCACTTTTCAACTCATTCAATACCGGCTTTACTGTCCGGTCATAATACATTTTCATGGCTTCCCTTTTCAAATAGTCGATTACCAACCCACCGCCGCCCGGACTGTGCGAAGATACGCGAATACCCGTCCCCGTATAAACGAAGCGCATAATCAGGTAACGACCTTCGGGCGCATCCCACGAAAGGTGTCCCTCCGCATCCGTTTTATCCGTAATGTCGATTACCTCTTTCAGACAGGCATGGCGGTCGTTTTCGCGTGAAGGCTCTTCTTTCAACAGTGAAGCCCAGTCGTATCCCAGTCCGTTATTTGTAGCGGGGATGCCAATGGAATGTACGGCTTTCAGGTGAAAATTCTCCAGCGGCTGAACCGAATCGCTGTTAGCGGCGAGTTTGAGCGCCAACACAGCCACAAGCTCATAAAAGGGTTTGCCGGTGCGCTCGTCCGTCAACAGACCTTTCGGCAGGGGAAGCTGTTCCGATATTTGTTTCGGACCGTCCACCACGATTTCGCTCCATACGATTTTCTTTGCCGCATGTTCGGGCGTTACCCAGGCTCCGCCGCTGTTCCATCCGCTACAGATGTTCAGGCTGATATCCATGTCGAGACTGTCGGCAACACGGCAGGTATAGACAAACAGTTCGCGCCATTCGGGAGACATGAAAACGGGTCCTGCCGCCGGACGTTCCGTCAACGTTCCGTAAGTCGTTCCCGGACAGACGCTGGCGTCGAAAACGGTAGGATTGTTGATGCCGACCCTTTTCATTTCGGTCAGGTCAGACAGGATACCTTCTTTCGAGATATTTCCTTCGAGCCACATCCAGAATGCGCCCGCTTCGGCATAGCTGGGCGGCGTGGCAAAACCGGCTTCCAAATCGGCGGAAACGCTGAATCCGAGATTATAATCTGTCGCCGGTTTTTGTCCTGTACATCCGACTAAAAATATACAACCGGATAAAAGAATCTTTTTCATACGCATAATTTTTACTGTTTAAGAGAGTATTGTTTTTTCAAAACTGCCGGTTCTGCAAGAAAATCTTACTTTTTACTTGCA
>JAISWC010000071.1 GCA_031271245.1 Tannerella sp.
CTTCCTGGCGCAGGGCCTGCGTGACCTCCACTTCCTTGCACGGTTTCGTGGCCAGTTTCCTGATTTCTTCTTCCTTTTCCTTCCGGCTCAGTCCGACCCAGCGTCCCTGATCCGACCCGGACGTTTCCAGAAGTTTGATATCCGGTGCCGTCGCCAGTCCGTCGCGGGTGAAACCCGGTTCGCTCACGTCGGTCGCCCAGGCCACAGTATAACCGGTCCGGACGGCATGGTCTACCGTTTCCATCAATTCCTCCAGCGGCACGTTATAGCTCGGTGCCCAGCGCCAGTTGTCCGGGATTTCCAGGGCAAACGGCGCATAAAACGGCTCGTGGGAGAATGAAGTCAGCGAAACGTAGTCGTCGATATTCAACCCCAGCGACTCTCCGAAACTCTTGGGCGTATATGACTTTCCGTCGAAGGTAAACGTCTCCGGGATTTCGCCCAGGTAGCTGTCGATAATCTCCCGGAAGGCCTCGCGCCACACCGGCGACAGCTTTCCGTTCGGATTCGCCGCCACGGCCTTGATGCTCCCCAGCGCCATCTGTTCCATCTCTCCATGCACATGTATCTCCTCGCCGTAGGCCAGCCCGCTGTATACGGCGCGCGGGACGGCCCCGCAGTGCTTGAACACGTATAATACGTCGGCAAACGATCCGCCCTGTGCAAAATTCAGGTGACCGTGCAGCCGAACATACTTCTCCGCCTTGTCCCTGTAAGAATGGTTCACCACAAACATCTCCGACAAATCATATTCGCCCTTTCCGGTGCGCAACAGTTCGGCCTCTATCAGCCCCACGCCCGAAAAGGACCAGCATGTCCCCGAACGGCTCTGATTTTTCACCGGCGTAATTTTCAATTCCTGTACGGTTGTAAACTCGTATTCTTCCTGAGCACAGACCGTTATGGACGTACACAGGCACAGTAAACTAATGACAAATCCTTTTTTCATTTCTTTTTTTATGGCAAACATACAATCTTTTTTCCATACATCCGATTTTTTCCGTACTTTTGTTTCGCTGAATTGAATACGTGATACTCAAATACGGTTCATCTTTTTTCAAAACAAATTGAGACATAATGAAAATAGCTATTATTGGCGCGGGTAACATGGGTGGCGCCATTGCGTGCGGACTGGCAAAAGGTTCCGGGGTGAAGCCCTGTGACATTACCTGTTCCGACCGTTCCGGCGCGGCGCTGGAAAAAGTGTGTGGGAAGTATCCCGCCATCCGTACAACAACGGATAACCGGGAAGCGGTCAGCGGGGCGGATATGGTGGTGATTGCCGTAAAGCCGTGGTTGACGGGAGACGTGCTGCGCGAAATCAAGTACGGACTGGATTATCGCCGTCAAATCGTCGTTTCGATTGTGGCAGGCGTCACCTTCGAACAGCTGACGGGCTTCCTCGAAAAGGAACGGGAAGAACCGCCGGCGCTTTTCCGGCTGATTCCCAACACCGCCGTCAGCGTGCAGAACAGCATGACTTTTATTTCGGCACAGGGCGCTTCACAGGAACAGACCGATGCCGTGGTGTCGATTTTCGGCGAACTGGGTGCCACCATGCTCGTCGAGGAACGGCTGATGGAGGCAGGTACGGCGCTGGCTTCGTGCGGCATTGCATACGCCTTCCGCTACATCCGGGCGGCTATGGAAGGCGGCGTGGAACTCGGCTTTTATCCCGACCGGGCCAGAGACATTGTGCTGCAAACCCTGAAAGGAGCTGTAGCCCTGCTGCAGGCCGGCGGCGCACATCCGGAAGCGGAAATCGACAGGGTCACTACACCGGGCGGAATTACGATCCGGGGACTGAACGAAATGGAAGAAGCCGGATTTACCGCTGCCGTCATCCGGGGGTTGAAAGCAAGTTGCAAATAAAAAGTCTATGAAACTGAATACGATACTCAATGTCTTCGCGCCGAAAGACCCGCGTTTTTTCCCGCTGCTGAAGGATTCGGCCGTCATTCTGGACCGGGCGGCAACGCTTCTGCTGAAACTGTTTTCGTCTCCGGACAAATCCCTTTGGAAGGCCCTGTGTGTGGACATCAAGTCCGAGGAGGTGAAGGGCGACCGTTCGACGGGACTTATCTTTAAAGAACTGAACCATACGTTCATCACTCCCTTCGACCGCGAAGACATCAGTGCGCTGGCCGACGAAATAGACGACGTCATCGACGCCATCAACCGCTCAGCCCAGAAAGTGCTGCTCTATTCGCCGGAGGCGCTGCCCGAAACAACTGTGCACTTGGCCGAAATCATCAAGTTGGGTACCGCCGAAATCCTGGGAGCCGTAGACAAGCTGTCCGGTTTCAAGAAGTATCACAATCACGTACGCGCTCATACAAAGGAAATCAAGCGTCTGGAAGAAAAGGCGGATATGGTCTATGAAGAAGGCATTACCCGGCTGTTCAAGGAAGAAACCAGCCCGACGGAACTGATCAAACTGAAGGAAATCATTCAGGAACTGGAAAAATCCGTCAACCGCATCAACAATGTGGGTAAAACGCTGAAAACAATTGTTGTCAAATATGCATAACGCGGGAGAGTTGCCATGACGTTACTTCTGATCATCATTCTTCTTGCGATCATATTCGATTTTATCAACGGTTTTCACGACGCGGCCAATTCCATTGCAACGGTCGTCTCGACCAAGGTGCTCACCCCTTTGCAGGCCGTGATCTGGGCGGCGGCATTCAATTTTGTCGCCTTTTTCATTGCCAAATACCTCATCGGCGATTTCGGCATCGCCAACACGGTATCCAAAACCGTGCTGGCCGACTTTGTCACGCTGCCGGTCATCTTTTCCGGGCTGGTGGCGGCCATTATCTGGAACCTTGTCACGTGGTGGTTCGGCATCCCGTCGTCGTCGTCGCACACGCTGATCGGCGGCTTTTCCGGCGCGGCGATTGCCTGCGGCGGATTCCTGTCGATTGACCGGGGAGTGATCGGGCTGATTGCCGCATTTATCATCGTAGCGCCCCTCTTGGGAATGATCGGTGGAACGGTCATTACGGTGCTGACCCTGCATGCCGCCCGGAAAGTCAAACCGCGCAGCGCGGAACAGTGGTTCAAACGGTTGCAGCTTGTCTCGTCGGCGCTGCTGAGCGTCGGCCACGGACTGAACGATTCGCAGAAAGTGATGGGCATCATCGGCGTGGCGCTGATCGCCTTCAACACCACGGTCGACCCGGCCACGCTGCCGCACTGGCTGCAACTGAACAGCATGCGCGACATTCACGACTGGGTTCCGCTGGCCTGTTTCACGGCCATTGCGCTGGGAACGATGTCCGGCGGATGGAAAATCATGAAAACAATGGGCCATAAAATCACCAAACTGACGGCCATAGAGGGATTCTGCGCACAGGCGTCGGGCGCGCTGACGCTGTTTGTCACGGAGATATTGAAAGTGCCGGTAAGTACGACGCATGTCATCACCGGGAGTATCATGGGCGTCGGAGCCGTCAAGCGGCTCTCCGCGGTACGCTGGGGAGTGACCATCCATCTGCTGTGGGCATGGATTCTGACCATCCCCGTCAGCGCCCTCCTTGCCGCACTGACGTATTTTGTGGTAGACCTGTTTTTGTGATTTCTCACTTGAGCTCCTGCAAACTTTCAAAGAAATGGAATTTGGCGAGAAAATACATCTTCCGGAAAATCATCCAATTATTGAAACACGGAGACACGGAGGACACGAAGAAAAATCTCCGTGCCTCCGTGTTTTAATGAAGGGTTTTTCAATATCCATCCTGTTTTGTGACCGTTTGAAATGCACCCTTTGTCATATCGGTATAATCTTCGCCTGAATTTTTTTTTGTACTTTTGCGGCACAGGAAAAAACTACGAACATCGGATATGACACCAGAAGAGATTAAAGATCAGGAGGAAGGCGAAGATATTTTGCCCGCCGAAGAGGATGAGATGCAGTTGGAAGAGAGTGACGGGAAACCGTTGCCCCGTTCCGGATACAGGGTGCCGGCGGGCGGCGCCGATGCGATTCACCATTTGCCGGGGATGTACCAGAACTGGTTCCTGGACTATGCGTCCTACGTTATCCTCGAGCGCGCCGTGCCGCACATCAACGACGGACTGAAGCCGGTGCAGCGCCGCATCCTCCATTCCATGAAGCGGCTCGACGACGGACGCTACAACAAGGTGGCCAATATCATCGGACATACGATGCAGTTTCATCCGCACGGCGACGCTTCCATCGGCGATGCGCTGGTGCAGCTGGGACAGAAGGACATGCTGATCGACTGCCAGGGTAACTGGGGCAATATCCTGACGGGCGACGTCGCGGCGGCGCCGCGGTACATCGAGGCGCGGCTGTCGAAATTCGCCCTCGAAACGCTCTTCAATCCCAAAACAACGCAGTGGAAACTCTCCTACGACGGCCGCAACCAGGAGCCGGTCAGTCTGCCCGTCAAGTTTCCGCTCCTGCTCGCGCAGGGCGTAGAAGGCATTGCCGTGGGACTTTCGTCCAAAATCCTGCCGCACAACTTCAACGAACTGCTCGACGCCTCCATCGCCTGTTTGAGAGGCGAACCGTTCACGCTCTATCCCGACTTCCTGACGGGCGGCTATATCGACGTCTCGCGCTACAACGACGGCGAACGCGGCGGAGCGGTAAAGGTGCGCGCCAAAATCGGCAAACTGGACAACAAAACGCTTGTCATAAACGAAGTGCCCTACGGCCGGACGACTTCGACGCTGATTGATTCCATCCTAAAAGCCAATGACAAGGGGAAAATCAAGATTCGAAAAATCGACGACAACACGGCAAAAGATGCGGAGATTTTGATCCATCTGGCGCCGGGCGTCTCGTCCGACAAGACCATCGACGCGCTCTACGCCTTTTCCGACTGCGAAATCAGTATCTCTCCGAACTGCTGCATCATTGAAGACAACAAGCCTTATTTCCTGAACGTAAGCGCCGTCCTTCGCCATTCCACCGACCGGACGCTGAGCCTGCTGCGCACCGAACTTGAAATCAGGCAGTCCGAACTAAAAGAAGCGCTCTTTTACGCCTCGCTCGAGCGTATCTTCATCGAGGAACGCATCTACAAGGACAAAGAATTTGAAAACGCCCGTCACATGGACGAAGCCGCCGCCCATATCGAACTTCGCCTCCTGCCCTTTGCGCCGCAGCTTATCCGCGAAGTCACGCGCGACGACATCCTCCGGCTGATGGAAATCAAAATGGGACGCATCCTGAAATTCAATGCCGACAAATGCGATGAAACCATCGCCCAGCTCAAAAAGGACATCGCCCTGACCGAAAGCCAGCTGGCCGACATCGTCAACTACACCGTAGCCTGGTTTGCCATGCTGAAGGAAAAATACGGCGCCGCCTGTCCGCGTCGCACGGAAATCCGCAGCTTCGATACGATTGAGGCGACAACCGTCGTCGAGGCCAACGAAAAGCTGTACATCAACCGCGAAGAAGGCTTCATCGGCACCGCCCTCAAGAAAGACGAGTTTATCTGCAACTGCTCCGACATCGACGACCTGATCCTCTTCTACCGCGACGGCACCTACAAAGTCATCCGCGTAAGCGAAAAGGTCTTTGTCGGGAAAAATGTGATTTACGTCCATGTCTTCAAACGCAACGATAGCCGCACGATTTACAATGTCATCTACCGCGACGGCAGAGGCGGCGGCAACTACATCAAGCGCTTTGCCGTCACGGGCGTTACGCGCGACAAGGAATACACCGTCACCCGGGGCGCGGAGGGGTCGCGCGTCCTCTACTTCAGCGCCAATTCCAACGGCGAGGCCGAAACCGTGAAGGTCATCCTCAAACCCAAACTGCGCCAGAAGACGCTGGCGTTTGAAAAGGATTTCAGCGAGGTACTGATCAAGGGGCGTGCGTCGATGGGGAATATCCTGACCAAAGCCGAAATACACAAGGTGACGCTGAAACAGAAAGGTACTTCCACGCTGGGCGGACGCATGGTCTGGTTCGACCGCGACGTGCTGCGGCTCAACTACGACGGGCGCGGCGAAGAACTCGGCGAGTTCCAGAGCGACGACCAGATTCTGGTCATCCTCAAAAACGGCGACTTCTATACGACCGGTTTCGACCTGAGCAACCATTATGAAGATTCGATCCTGGTCATCGAACGGTTCGACAGCCGGAAAATCTGGACGGCCGCGCTCTACGACGCCGAACAGAAGTATCCCTATCTGAAACGTTTTCCGCTGGAAGCGACCCATAAAAAACAGAATTTTCTGGGCGAATATCCGGAAAATGTGTTATATTTGCTGACGGATGAAACGTATCCGCGCATCGAAGTGGTATTCGGAGGCAATGACAGTTTCCGCACACCGCTGGTCATCGACGCCGAAACGTTTATCGGCGTGAAGAGTTTCAAGGCGAAAGGGAAACGGATGACGACCTGCGAAGTCGCAACCGTCAACGAACTGGAGCCGTTGCGTCTTCCGCCCGAAAATCCCGCGGAAGATGCGGAAAAAGAGGTGGAAGAAGAAGGCAGATACGAAGATTCCGGACAAATGAATCTGTTTGATAATGAAATATGAAGAAAATAATCATACTTCTCGCGGGATGGGGGTGGCTGTCAGGCTCGCTGGCGGCTCAGACCGGCGAAAGCGACGTGCCGTATTCCGTGAATGAAGGAACCATGATAGGCCTTGGCCGCTACAATCTGGCCAGTTCCTATGTGTCGCCCCCCGGCGAGGAGGATGTCAGTTACACGGGTATCGGTCTGCGCACCCTCAATGAGCGGATGAAACTGGTAAGCCCGCATTTCTCGCTCCAGCAAATTCTCCACGTCGACCTGTCCATGACGCAGAATTCGGGCGCCACCATCAGCGCCATATCGGGCATCATCGACTATTCTTACGGCTATCATTACCGCTTCTATCCGGCGGAAAACCTGAAACTGCTGGCCGGACCGTCGTTGCGCGGCATGTTCGGCTTCATCTACAACACCCAGTCGGCCAACAATTCGACGGCGATTAATATGGATATCGACCTGAATCTGTCGGTCGCGGCGCTCTATACCTTTTACCTGCGCAGCTATCCGTTCACGCTGCGTTATCAGGCGGATATGTCTTCCGTCGGCGTCCTTTTCGCACCCGATTACGGACAGTCGTATTATGAAATATTCGGACTGGGAAACATGGGCGACGTGGTGCGGTTCAGTTCGTTCCATAACAAGCTGGCGATGCGGAATTACCTGACGGCAGACATTCCGCTGTGGAAATTTACCGTCCGCACGGGCTACATGAACAGCCTTTACAGCACGGATATAAACGGAATCCGAATGCACCATTTCTCGCACAGTTTCATGATCGGTCTGGTGAAAGAGTTTGTCTCGTTCAAGGGGAAAGAGTTGAAGAAAAAGCACATGTATAAAAGCGCATATTATTGATAAGGTATGAAAGCGAACAGAAACAGGTTGGCCGTTTATACACGGAAGATGATGGAATGGGGTAGGGGAGTGGTTGGCCTCCTGTTTGCCGCGTGCCTGTCGCTGGCCGGCTGCCGGGAAGAAAGCATCTACACGAAAGACGCGCGTACGAATTTCGAGGCGCTGTGGAA
>JAISWC010000078.1 GCA_031271245.1 Tannerella sp.
GGTAACCAAATGAATCCCGTTATCCAAAAGCATCTCAAAAAGAGGCTGTGAAATATATACCCTTTTTATTATTGGCACCGAAAGTCGATTGTCAGTCTCCGGATATCGTTCATCCGTCCTTCGCGGCGGGCTTTGGAGAGGGCGTTGTCGCGCACCTGCGCTCCCGGGTGGCCTTTGGCCAGGTCAGCGGCATGGGCGGCAATCTTGTGGGCAATGGTACTGGCCTGCAGGTCTTCTTTGCCGTCGAGCGACGCCGTAATCTCGTTGCTGATCAGCGATGCGCCGTGCCAGGCTATCTGGGCGCTGCCGATGGCGGAGGCGATATACCCGTAGATGCCGGCAATGTCGGTGATGGTCATCCCCATCGTGAAGAAAGGCACTCCCTTGCAGATATACAGATGTTCTTTGGTGTTGGCTTCAATCTTGTGGAGGGGGATGTGACCGGGACCTTCGGCAATCGTCTGGACATATTGCCCCCAGGCGCTTTCAATCAGGTGCTGCATCTCGGTCAGTTCGGCGATGCAGGCAGGGTCGTTGGCATCGTAGATGGCGTCTGGACGCAGCCCGCTGCCCAGAAAGAGCGAGATGTCGTACGCTTTCAGTATCTCGCAGATTTCACCGAAATGCGTGTATAGAAAGTTCTCTTTCCGGTGCACATTCATCCATTCGCTCAGAATGATGCCGCTGAGGGAAGCCGGGTTCACCAGCCGGCCGTTCGTCAAAAGCAGATGTTTTTTCCGCATGGCCGCGTGAATGGCCATAAAGTCCACGCCCTGCCGTGCCTGTTCGGTCAGGGTGTCGCGAAACAGTTCCCAACTCAAGTCCTCCGGTTTCCCGCCGGCCTTCGCCAGCGCCTGGTAGAGCGGACTGGTGCCCACAGGTACCGGACAGTTGCGAATCAGCCATTCCCGCATGTGAAAGCAGTCGCTGCGGGACGAGAGGTCGATCAGCGTGTCCGTGCCCCACTGACAGGAGCGTATCATCTCCCTGACGACCCCGTCCGCGTGCAGGCTGCGCGGGTTGACGTTCGTGTTGATTTTCACCAGAAAGCGGCGACCGATAATCATCGGTTCCACTTCCGGATGATTGATGTTCGAGGGAATGATGGCGCGTCCGGCCGCAACCTCCTTTCGTACGAAGTCCGGCGTGATGTAGGACTTCAGTCCCATCGCCTCCACCTGCTGGTTTTCGCGGATGGCTACGTATTCCATTTCCGGCGTGATGACCCGTTTTTTCGCATAATACATCTGGGTGATCTGTTTTCCTTCCCTGGCCATGAAAACGGGCTGCCGCACCGGAAAGGCGTTTTTCTTCTGCGGTTCGCCGGGAGGCAGTTCCTGCCGGATAATGTCTTTCCGCCGCCCGTTCCATTCTTCCCGAATCCGGTCAATCCCTTTTCCGACGGAATGAATGTAGTGCGAATCGGAATACGGCCCGGCCGTGTCGTACACCGTCACGGGACTATTGCTTTTGACGACCGTCGAACCGTCCGGGCGGACCGTTTCCGTGTCCGACAAAACAATCTGACTCATACCCACCCGGATATTGTTGATTGGACCGGGGATATATACTTTATCGCTCATAAGTCACTTCTTCTCTGTTTTTTTCTTCTCTGTCCGGCTCCACTTTCATGCAAAGAAATCGCAAACGCCTTTTTTTTGGAGTGACAAAAATAGTGAATTGATCCTGCTGCGCCAAACGGGTTTCGTTAAAAGTTATGGACTCTATCCGGTGCATTTGATTAACTCAATATAAATGTCTACTTTTGTAGCCTATTTTATATGCAGTTAAAATGAGATACAACACGGAAGAAAAACGGCTGGCCTTACCCGATTACGGACGGAATATCCAGAACATGGTAGATTACTGTACACAGATTGAAGACCGCGAAGAGCGGAACCGGTGTGCCGGCGCGATTATCAACATTATGGGGAACATGTTCCCCCACCTGCGGGATGTCAACGATTTCAAACACATTTTGTGGGATCATCTGGCCGTCATGTCCGACTTCCGGCTGGATGTGGACTACCCGTATGAGGTGCTGAAAAAGGAAGATTTGTATAAACGTCCTCCTCAGTTGAAATACAGCAATTCGAGAATCACCTATCGCCATTACGGAAAAATAATGGAACGGATGATTATGAAAGCGACCGAACTGGAAAACGAAGACGAGAAATACTCCCTGATTCGTCTGCTGGCAAACCACATGAAGAAGTCGTTCATCGCGTGGAACAAGGATTCCATCGACGACCGGAAAATCCTCAAAGACCTTGCCGAACTGTCCGACGGGCAAATTGTACTGAACGAAAGTTCTTTCCGCCTGATGGAAAACAGAGACGTACGCAGTGCCAATTACAAAAAACCGTTTGTTCGCAAGGGTAAATGAGTTCGTTTGTCATAGAAGGCGGTTACCGTCTGTCCGGTGAAATCCACCCCCAGGGAGCCAAGAATGAAGCGCTGGAAGTGATTTGCGCCGTGCTGCTGACGCCCGAAGAGGTCGTCATTCGCCATATTCCCGACATCCTCGACATCCACAATCTGATACAGCTGCTGCGCGACATGGAGGTGCGCGTGAAGCGCTTGTCGGAAGATGTGTATGCCTTCCGGGCGAATACGGTAAACCTGGCCTATCTGGACACTGACGAATTTGCCCGCCGCGTCTCTTCGCTCCGCGGGTCGGTCATGCTGGTCGGGCCGCTGCTGGCGCGTTTCGGCAAAGCCATCCTACCGCAGGTCGGCGGCGACAAAATCGGACGGCGGCGACTGGATACGCATATCACCGGTCTTCGGAAACTGGGCGCCCGCTTTACCTATGACTATCGACGACAGTTGCACGCCATCAGCGCGACACGGCTGAAGGGCACCTACATGCTGCTGGACGAGGCCTCGGTAACGGGCACGGCCAACATCCTGATGGCCGCCGTATGCGCCGAAGGCGTCACCACGATTTACAACGCGGCCTGCGAACCGTACATCCAGCAGCTTTCGACCATGCTGAACCGGATGGGCGCCCGCATTTCCGGCATCGGTTCCAACCTGCTGACCGTCGAGGGCGTCACCTCGCTGCACGGAACGGAACATACCATCCTGCCGGACATGATCGAAGTCGGCAGTTTCATCGGAATGGCCGCCATGACGGGTTCGGAGATCACGATTAAAAATACGGGCTACAGCCGTCTGGGAATGATTCCCGATGCCTTCCGCCGGACAGGTATCCGGGTGGAGCCGCAGGGCGACGACATTCACATACCGGCACACGACTCATACGAAATCGAAACCTTTATGGACGGTTCCATCATGACGGTGGCGGATGCACCCTGGCCGGGACTGACGCCGGACCTGCTGAGTGTCATCCTTGTGGTGGCGACGCAGGCAACGGGTAGCGTCCTGATTCACCAGAAAATGTTCGAAAGCCGTCTGTTTTTTGTGGACAAACTGATCGATATGGGTGCGCAGATCATCCTGTGCGACCCGCACCGCGCGACGGTTATCGGACTGGCTCACCGGATGAAACTGAGGGCGACCAGAATGGTCTCGCCCGACATCCGCGCCGGCATTGCGCTGCTGATTGCGGCCATGAGCGCCGAAGGAACCAGCCGGATTGACAACATCGATCAAATCGACCGCGGTTACCAGCAGATCGACCAGCGGCTCAATCGGCTGGGCGCCCATATTTCAAGGCTTTAACTCCCGGAACGATGATTCGCAAGGAAGACCTTTTTCAGATCGGACAGTTTGCCAAACCGCACGGCATTAAAGGAGAACTGTCGCTGGTGACGGATTATGAGGTTTTTGACGAAACGGACAATCCCTGTGTAGTCTGCGAGATGGACGGGATTCCGGTGCCTTTTTACATCGAGAATTACCGCCCGAAAGGACGCTCGGTGATACTGGTGAAGTTGGAACAGGTCGACGATGTGGCCGCGGCCAAAAGTTTCGTCAACCGCCCGGTATATTATCCGCTGGCAGCCATGAAGAAGCGTCCGGAAAAAGACGCGGGCTGGCGTCAATACAGGGGCTACATTCTGGAAGACGGACGGAAAGGAGAAATCGGCCGGGTGACGGATGTGGACGAAACGACGCTCAACGTGCTTTTCCGTGTCAACTACTGTGGGAAGGAAATACTGGTGCCGGTGGCCGGAGAACTGATCGGTGCCGTCGACCGGACGGAGAAACGCATCGCCGTGTCGCTGCCGGACGGACTGCTCGACCTTTGAAAACGAAAACCGATGGCGAAAAAACAGTATAAAAAGAAACATTCTTTCTGGAAGCGGGTCCGGCTGAAATACAAACTCTCCTTTTTCAACGAATCGACGCTGGAAGAAGTATGGTCGTTCCGCTTGTCGCAGTTGTCGGCGTTCACGACCGTCGGACTGTTTGCCGTTCTCCTGATTGCCGTCACCGCGCTGGTCATCGTCAGGACGCCCATCCGCAACTATCTGCCCGGCTACCTGGATGTCGAAGTGCGGAACGAAATTATCCTGAACGCCCTGAAGGTGGATTCGCTGGAAATGCTGGTTGAAACGCAGGCACGGTATCTGGCCAACGTAACGGCCATCCTGACCGGTACGGTGACGGTGGATTCCGTTCACCGTTCCGATTCGGCGGCCTTTATCACGGCAAACTACGATGTGCCCCGCTCGGAAAACGAGGAGCATTTCGTGAGAAACTTTGAAGAAGAAGAAAAATACAACCTTACGGTATTGAACACGAACCCGACGGTCACGGAAGACGTGTTTTTCCACAAGCCGGTGAACGGCCTGATTTCGTCCGGCTACAATGCGGAGATTCGTCATTACGGAGTGGATCTGGTGGCCGGATTGCGGGAAAGCGTACTGGCAACGCTGGACGGCGTGGTCGTGTATACCGGCTACGACCCCCGCTACGGGAACGTCATCGGGCTGCAACATAAAAACGGATTCGTTTCGATATACAAGCACAATGAATTGCTGTTAAAGGAAATGGGCGACCAGGTCGTCGCCGGGGAAGCGATTGCGCTTATCGGCAACACGGGCGACCTCTCCACCGGGCCTCACCTGCATTTCGAGCTATGGTACAGGGGCAGTCCGATGAATCCGGAAGAATACATTGCTTTTTAGGAATGACGGCAGCGCACGAGAAATGAAGAAACAACTGGCTATACTGGGTTCGACCGGTTCCATCGGTACGCAGGCGCTGGAAGTGGTCAGCGAACATCCTGACCTGTTCGAGGTCTACGCGCTGACGGCCAACGAGCAGGCGGAACTGCTGATTGAACAGGCGCGTCGCTACCTGCCGGAGGTGGTCGTCATCGCCAGCGAGCGGAAATATCCGGCTGTGAAGGAAGCGCTAAGTGACCTGCCCGTCAAGGTATGGGCGGGGGCAGACGCTATTGCGCAGGTTGTACAGTTCGAACCGGTAGACATGGTACTGACGGCGCTCGTCGGCTATGCCGGCCTGCAGCCGACCATCGCCGCCCTTCAGGCCGGCAAGGCCATTGCCCTGGCCAACAAGGAAACGTTGGTCGTAGCCGGCGAACTGGTCATCGCATTGGCGAAAGAACACCGTGCGACTATCCTGCCGGTCGACTCGGAACATTCCGCCATCTACCAGTGTCTGAACGGCGAATGGAACAGTCCGGTGGAGAAAATCATCCTGACGGCCTCGGGCGGCCCCTTCCGGACTAAGACGCCGGACGAACTGGCGCACGTCACGAAGGCGCAGGCGCTGCGGCATCCGAACTGGTCGATGGGCGCCAAGGTAACGATCGACTCGGCTTCGATGATGAACAAGGGTTTCGAAATGATAGAGGCCAAATGGTTGTTCGGTCTGGTGCCGGAACAGATACAGGTGCTCGTACATCCGCAGTCCGTCATTCATTCGATGGTGCAGTTTGCCGATGGCGCCGTCATGGCGCAGCTGGGCGTGCCCGATATGAAACTGCCGATTGCCTACGCCTTTTCCTGGCCGCAGCGCCTGAAAAGCGTGTCGGAACGCCTGGATTTCAGCCGCTATGCGACGCTGACGTTTGAGGAACCCGACCCGCGGCGCTTCCGGAACCTGGCGCTCGCTTACGAGGCAATGCGCCGGGGCGGAAACATGCCCTGCATCCTGAATGCGGCCAACGAAGTAGCGGTAGCGGCTTTCCTGCGGGAACAGACCGGTTTCCTGCAAATGAGCGAAGTGATTGAACAGACCCTGGCGAAAGCCACTTTCCTTGCGACGCCGACCTATGAGGATTATGTGCAGACGGACAGGGAGGCGCGGCGCATTGCGGAAGAAGAAGTAAAAAATTGAAGCTGAATTGACGCAAAATTGATTGATGGAAGGTTTAAACAAAAAGCATTATCTTTGTGGGACATAAAAATAAATAGAAGGAGAAAAGTCATGCAAGAGCGTAAAAAACTCGCTAAAGAGCTTGAAAAAGAGCGTGAAGAGCGGGAAAGACTTTCAAAAGAATATGAAATTCTTCTTGCAGAAATGGCCCGGTTAAAGCAAAATGAACAAGACAATAAAAAAAGTAGTTAGTAGAAAATTGTATGGAAATATTTTTGATAAAAGCGGCTCAACTGGTTTTGAGTCTGTCTATCCTGGTGCTTGTCCACGAATTTGGACATTTTATTTTTGCACGCTGGTTCAAGGTGCGTGTGGAGAAGTTTTACCTGTTTTTCGACCCCTGGTTCTCGCTTTTCAAGTTCAAACCCAAAAACAGCGAGACGGAATACGGCGTGGGCTGGTTGCCGCTGGGCGGCTACTGCAAGATATCCGGTATGATAGACGAGTCGATGGACAGGGAACAGATAGCGCAGCCGCCCCAGCCCTATGAGTTTCGCTCCAAGCCGGCCGGACCGCGCCTGCTGATTATGACCGGCGGCGTACTGTTCAACTTCCTGCTGGCGCTGTTCATCTATTCCATGATTCTTTTTGCCTGGGGAGATACGTACCTGCCGCTGAAGAACATGAAAATGGGTATGGACTACAGCGATACGTTCAAGGAAATCGGGTTCCGGGACGGCGACATCCTCGTGGATGCCGACGGGATGGCGCTGGAACGCCTGAACAGCGACGCGTTCCGCACCGTCATGAACGCCCGCACGGTCACTGTGCTGCGCGACGGCAGCTCGGCAACCATTTCCATTCCCGATGATATGGGGCAGCGCGTCATGCGCGACAAGCAGGGCTTTGCCTCTCCCCGCATTCCGATGACCGTCAGCCGCCTTTCGGGCGATGATACTCCTGCCGCCCGCGCCGGCCTGCAACCCGGAGACCGCATTGTCGCCGTCGACGGCAACGCCACGCCCACGTTTTACGACGTCGTCCAGGAGCTTCGCCGCTTCAGGGAACAGGAAACCACCCTCTCGTACACACGCGACGGACGCGAACAGTCGGTACGCCTGACGCCCGACTCGCTCGGCGTGATTGGCGTCTATTCGATGACGCCCGATGAACTTTACGAAACCGTCACCCTTACGTATGGCTTTTTTGCCTCTTTTCCGGCGGGCGTCCGCCTGGGCGTTAACACGCTAAAAGGATATGTCAGTGACATGAAATATGTCTTTACGAAAGAAGGCGCCACCAGCCTGGGCGGTTTCGGCGCCATCGGCAACCTCTTTCCGGCCGTATGGGACGCACGCACGTTCTGGATGATGACGGCTTTCCTGTCCATCATCCTGGCCTTTATGAATATCCTGCCGATTCCGGCGCTGGACGGCGGACATGTCCTGTTCCTGCTTTACGAAGTGATTGCCCGACGCAAACCCAGCGACAAATTCCTGGAATATGCGCAAATCGCCGGTATGATCCTCCTGTTCACCCTCCTGATTTATGCCAATGGAAATGATGTTTTCCGGTGGCTGAAGGGGAGTTGAAAAACAGTGTCCGGTCTTTTTTCTCGTGCATGGGGTCGGGTCTCGCAAGGCCGTAAAAATCCCTTCACCTGACGACATTGGGCAGTGCCTCGTCCGAACGGTAATGTCATAAGTTAAGGGGCAAATCGGACTGCTTCAGACTGTCGCCTAAAATGTAATCCGCATGTTTTGAGGAAAATACGAACCTTATTTCCACCTTATTTTAATAACAAAACCACCTTGGTAGCAGCAGTAACCGTCGGATATAAAAATGACCTTTCATATAACTAATTTGCAACCGCCTAATATTAGGCGGTTGCAAATTTGGTGACAGTTGATAAGCTTTGATTTGTTCCTGCAATTTAGCCATGCATTTTCGCATGTTGCGCAGCTTTCGCTGCAGGAAAACAGGCTCGCTTATTTTGATCAAATTCTTATTGTATTCGGTTTTGGTTTTTACCGTCATGTAAACAGTTCTGCTGATTTTGCCGGCCGTTGCAACAGTTGCCCCACCGGTACCCTGCGGCTTTTCATCCGGCGATAAGAATCACCCGAAGGACTTTTGGAGGTGTTCACGGTAACGGCTGCTTCACGGAATATTTGCCCGACAGGGTTTTTACGTTTGGGACGGTAGTCATTGATGCGGGCATTGCAACGGAAGAAAATCCGGAAATGCTGACCGGCAATCATTTTGATTACCTTTGCGTATCCCGTTCAAAATTAAAAAATTACAAAACAAACAATGATGATGCGTCTGTAATTGTAGAAGATAAAAGACATCCCAAAATC
>JAISWC010000086.1 GCA_031271245.1 Tannerella sp.
CATTTTTCGAACCTCCCTTCCGGCCGGAAATGCTGCCGCGACGCCCGGATTTTTTGCCGCCGAACAACGAGGGGGTTCCTCCGTTTAACCCTTTCATCCTCTTCAGACGCCTGGGAGTATATACCCACTCCAGCCAGTTTCTGGTTGTTTTCATCATAAGCACCGGATGGAAAGCTATTTCGCAGTGGTATGCCGAAAAGCAGCGTTTGCAGGAACTGGAAAACTCGATGGTGCAGGCCGAACTGTCCTTCCTCAAGTCGCAGATTCATCCGCATTTTCTTTTCAACTGCCTGAACAGCATCTATTACCTCGCCCTGAGCAAGAACGACAGGGCGCCGGAAGCCATCCTCTCGCTTTCCGACTTTCTGCGTTTCGTGACAACCGAAAGCAATCAAAGCCGTATCCCAATGGAAAAGGAAATCAGAATGCTGGAGGAATACATTCATCTGCAAAGTCTGCGGGCGTCGGAGAAGTTTGAACTGAAATTTCAGCTGAACGGCGACTTCCGGAACCGGACGATTATGCCGCTGACCTTCGTGCCGTTCGTAGAAAATGCGTTTAAATACGGAATCAGTGCACATACGAACTGTTTTATTCACATCTCCGTCACGCTCGAAAACGGGCGACTGATGTTTACCTGTGACAATTCGATTATTACCGGCCTGAAAGACCGCAATTCTTCGACGGGCGTCGGTCTTGAAAACATACGCAAACGGCTGAAACTGGCTTATCCAGGGCGACATTCGCTGGAAATCAAAGCCGACCGCACGGCGTTTCACGTAAAACTGCAAATAGATTCGGAATGAAATGTATTGCGATCGACGACGAACCCCTGGCGCTGAAACTGCTGGCGAGTTATTGCAGTCAGGTGCCTTCCATCCGTTTGCTGGGCGCTTATACCGACCCGGTGGAAGGCTTCACGTGTATCCGTTCCATGAAGCCCGACCTGCTGTTTCTCGATATTCGGATGCCGGACATTTCCGGCATCAACATCGTCCGGGCGCTGGACAGGGATACGCTGATTGTTTTTACGACCGCTCACCGCGAATATGCCGTCGAAGGTTTTGAACTGGACGTGGTTGACTACCTGCTCAAGCCGTTTGATTTCGAACGCTTCCTGAAAGCATACTCCAAAGCGGAAGAGCGTTTCCTGTCGGCGCGGAAAGAGCCTGTCCCCCCAACTGCCGGCAACAGCAAAACCGTTTCCTTCAAATACAATTATCGAAATGTACAACTGCCGCTTCATTCCATTTTGTATATCGAAGCTTTCGACAATTACATCAAGATTGTAACCCCCGACAAAACCTGGATGCCGGTCATGACGCTGAAAGCGATCGAAGGCCTTTTGTCGGCGTCCGGTTTTGTCCGCGTACACAAGTCGTTTGTCGTCGCCGTAAACAAAATCAAATCGTTCAGCAGTGAAAAAGTCACGACCGACCGGAAACAGATACCCGTAGGCCGACGCTATCGCAGGGAATTTCTGGAGAAGATGGAGGCTGAGAAACAGGGTAACGCATTGCAATGATACGCATCAAAAAAGAACAGGATATGAATCCATTGGAGTTGATTCACAGGTATTATCCGGTCGAATCGGAGCGGTACCGGATTTTGACGGAACACAGTAGGCGTGTGGCTGATAAGGCCATGTCCATTGCGCGGGCGCATCCGGAGATGCCACTGGACACGGCGTTTATCGAAGAGGCGGCCATGCTGCATGACATCGGGATTTTCCTGTGTCGTGCGCCGGAAATCGGGTGTTACGGCGAGGCCGAATATATCTGTCACGGATATCTGGGCGCCGAACTGGTGCGCGAGGCCGGCTATCCGCGTCATGCGCTGGTGTGCGAACGCCATACCGGTACGGGTATTTCGTTGGAAATGATTGAACGTCAAAACCTGCCCTTGCCCCGCCGCGACATGCAGCCGCAGTCGCCGGAGGAACAGCTGATCTGCTTCGCCGACAAGTTTTTCAGCAAAACGAAAGAGGAAAGAGAAAAACCGGTAGAACGTATCCGAAAGGGACTTGCACGGTATGGCGAGGAGTGCGTGATCCGCTTCGACAGCTGGTGTAAACTCTTTTTAGGAGAATAAAGGCCGTGAAACTCATTTTGCCGGTCAATATACGGAAATAAAGCATGTTAAGTAAAACGCATAAAATTGAATAGCTATGCCGGTGAATAAATTTATCAAAACGCTTGAACTTTTCAAACGATCAGGCATACCTGATCCACTATACGCAGAAGAATGAAATCCTTCTCTCGCATCAATAGTTCGATATGGTTTTCGAACAAAATGTACTGCATAAATTCATACCCGTTTTTCAGCAGACAAAGCGTGGTCAGCAGGCGCAACAGTCTGCCGTTTCCGTCCTGAAAAGGGTGTATGCTCAAAAAAACAGGGTACAGAAGGTATAAAATATCCGTATTGTATCCATATTTTATTCGAAAGATTGATTGTCCGGAGTCATTCTCCCTTCAAAAATACCTACAAATAGGGATTGCCACCTGTCGCGATAAACCGTACTTTTGCATTTTAAAAATGCAGACAGACGGCTGGCATATTGAGAAATGAATGGAATACATCGTCCAAATATTAGTCCTTTTTATCCTGATAAACTGCGTGTTCAAACTCAGTTTCTGGAAATGGCGGCAGGCAGCCGCGTTCGGTCTTGCCTGCGCCGTGTTCATCGTCTGGAGTTGCCGGTGGGCCATTCTGCAGTCGAAAACGCAACTGGCCGACTGGCTTCAAGACGTCAGGGTGATGCAGGACGCGGCCGTGTGGGTGACCGTCGAATCGGCGATATGTTTTGCCTTTTGCTTCACGCGGCTCCGCGAACTGTTCGGCCGTCCGCACAGGACAGGGATACGCATCCTGCACGTATATCCGGGACTGCTCGTGTTTCCGGCGCTGTTTTACGTGCAGACGCAGGCCGTTTTCAGTATGCCGGGCGCGGATTTCATGCTTGTCTCCTGCCTGCTGGCAGCTCTCGTCTTCGTCGCCGTTCCTCTGCTGACCGTCCTGCTCCGGCGCTTGTATCCCGACGAAGAAGTGCGTCTGGAAGTGCATTTTTTAGTCAGCCTGTTCGTCTGTATCATCGGGCTGGTCGCGACCGTAAACGGAAATGTCACGTACGCAGCCGTCGAGCAGCCGTTCGACGCCCACGCCCTGCTGACAGCGCTGGGTCTGTTCGCCCTGCTTTTCACGGCGGGCGCACTTGTCAATAAATACAAATGGAAATTCAAAAAATACTGATTTATTAAACTATGGAAGTAATTACAAAAGCCCTGTTCTGGATAGCCAACAGCCTGCTGATCCCGGACATACTGATTTTGCTGGCCCTGTTTTTCCGATCCCTGCTGCTGGTCGGGAGTTTCTACAACCAGTACATGGTGAAGCGCAAAAACGACCGGGCGCTGAACGAAAAAATCAAACGCCTGACCGTAGCCGGCGTCGCGGAATTGAAGGCCACCCTGCCGGCGAACGACAATTCCCTGTTCATCCGATACCTTCGCGACCTGCTCACTTCGCCGCCGGGCGAGGCGTATGCCGACTTTCTCATCTCTAATTTCGAGAACGAGGCCGAGAAAGACGTTTCCCTCTCCCGGATTCTGTCCAAAATGGGGCCGGTGCTCGGGCTGATCGGCACGCTGATTGCGATGAGTCCCGCGCTGGTCGGGCTTTCGACCGGCGACATTGCCGGAATGGCATACAACATGCAGGTCGTTTTCGCCACGACGGTCGTCGGTCTGGTTGTCAGCGCCATCGGCCTGATCACCCTGCAGTTCAAACAGCGCTGGTATGCGAAGGAGGTCAACAGCTTGGACTACGTATCCCGAATAATAACGCACAAATCCGCAGAAGCATGAAAACCTCCACACGACGCAAAAGCAAACTGTCGCCCGAAGAAGACACCGACCCCCTAAGCGTGGTAGTCAACCTGTTCGACGTAGCGATGGTCTTCGCCGTGGCGCTGATGGTGGCCATGGTGATGCACCTGAACATGACGGAAGTGTTCACGCAGGAAGATTTCACTATTGTGAAGAATCCGGGCAGGGAAAACATGGAAATCATCACCAAGGAAGGCGGCAAAGTGAACCGTTACACGCCATCCGGCGCTCCGTCTGCCGGCAAAAAGGGGAAGCGCGTTGGCATCGCCTATGAACTGGAAAACGGAGAAATCATCTACGTGCCGGAAACGGAAAAATAAAACCGGCGCCTGTATATAGCGGGAAGACACACATTTTTCATATATTGACGTATATCCTGGAAAAACAAAGCGGAGGTTTGAATGATCTGATTTCCGAATATGGAGAAGATAAGGTAGAGGAGTTGTGCCTGACGGGGTTTATACATCAGGGCAGAGATGGAAACCGGGAAAATACATGGAAGATTACCGATTTTGCCAGTAAATACATTAGGCCCATGCAGAAAAAACCTTCTCTGGCAAATAAGATTTCAGGATGCGTGTTTCGATTCGTTTTTGGCGTGTAGGATAATGGTATTATTCACTGAGAACGGAGCGGAAATCATTAGGCCAAACCAAAAGAGAACGGTTGTTCCTGAGTCTGTCATTTGGCCACGGACACTTTCCGGGCTTTACTTTCGTTGTGAAAACGGTCGACGGCCGTGACGGCATAGCAGCAGGGGACGTTATCTGATGGAATCGGACAGGACGGCTTGCGGGTGATGGCATAGATGGCTTTCGAGCGTTCGAGGTTCACCTTTTCACC
>JAISWC010000116.1 GCA_031271245.1 Tannerella sp.
TAGCGCAAAATTACAAAAAATCGACCTGGGACACCCAAAAAACAAAAAACTTTTTGGTAACTAATTGATATTAAACTGATCTAAAAACAACGAGAAAAAAATGAGAAAAACAGGAAAAAAAGCAGGGCAACCACACCGAAATTGGAACATAGAAACAAGGCCTTAACACAGTGGCTGGAAGGAACGGGAATCAGGCAGATATTCCTGCCGGCATATTCGCCTAACCTGAATCTGATAGAAAGGCTGTGGCGGTTTCTGAGGAAGAAAGTTATCAATACCGATTTTTACAGAACAAAGGAACTTTTCAGGGTACCTCTAAAAACCCAGTATCGAATATAGGGCAAAAAATATATTGTTGAATAGTAGGATGTTGTTATATTTTTCAGTATCTTTGCGCATAAAAAAATTCAAAAGACATAAAAATCGTGTCTTCCGGGATCAGGATATCCGGTTAAGCAAATTGAGTCAACCGAGCGATCCCCTGGAGAAATTAAATAAAGGGATTAATTTCGAGTTGTTTCGAGGTATTTTAGAGGAAAAACTCAGCAAATTACCCAAAGCTCCGGGCAGTCGTCCTCCATGTGATTATGTATCAATGTTCAAGATATTGATACTTCAACGCTACTGTCATCTTTCGGACGGTCAGGTTGAATTTCAAATCAATGACCGGATGAGTTTCATGCACTTTTTGGATTTAACGATATCCGGTGATGTACCGGACAACAAAATGGTATGGTCATTCAGGGAACAAATCACCGACTGTTCGCTGGAAAAAGACCTGTTCGATTTGTTTTTGCGAGAGCTGGAACGCTTGAATCCAGTGGTCAGTGAAGGTAAAATTATAGATGCAGGTTTTATTGAAGTTCCCCGTCAGCGCAATACCCGTGAGCAGACTAACGAGATAAAACAGGGAGAAGTTCCGGAAGAATTCGAGCAAAATCCACACAAACTCTCACAGGAAGACACCGGTGCCCACCGGGCCAAAAAGAACAGTCAAACCTTTTTCGGATACAAAAACCATGTAAAGCAGGATGCGAAAAACAAGTTGATTACCAAATATACGGTTACGGATGCGGGCGTATATGTGTCCAATGCCACCGCCCCGTTGCTGGACGGGAAGGACAAAGGAAAATGTTTTTATGCCGAATCGGCATATACCGGAGAGCCACAGGAAAAGATCATTGAAAGCAGGAAAAAGAAAAATCGGGTTTGTGAAAAAGGCTATAAAAACAAACCCCTGACGGATGAGCAAAAAGCAGGTAACGGGGAAAAGTCCCGTATTCGTTCGCGCGTGGAACATATTTTTGGTTTCATGGAAAATTCCATGAATAAAATGTACATTCAATGTATCGGCATCAAACGTGCAGGCACTGTTATGGGTCTGATGAATTTGACTTATAATATGTTTTGCAAAATTCAGTTAGACGCACTTTAAGGGATAACTGTGTTTTTTTGCGAACTTAAATAATTACAAATATATGATTATAAGCGATATATAAATCGTATGAGAATTTAACAGGATAATCGGCATTCGTGGACTCCAATATTTTTTCTTAAAAAAACAAGTTCAAAAAAACAGGTAGAAAAAAAATAGGAGTTTTTAGAAGTGCCCTTCAGACAGGCGGTGATGAAATTCTTCGAGAACATCGCTGACTACAGGCAAGAGTTGGAAACGCTACTAAGGAGTCATCAACAAATAAATGCATCAAACTGAGATTATTCGCTATATTGAAAAAGAATTAACCAATGCCAAAGCCGAAAATCTGAACAGTAAAATTCAACGATTCATCGCCAATAATTTCGGTATCAGAAACAGGGACTTCTTTTTTTATCGAATGCAAGTCTATTTTTCTCCGGCACCTCAAAAAAAGATTTAGCCATCCTTTGCCCTCTACATAAATATATTTACGCTATATTTGCCGCAGCAAAAAAATCAAACTGAAAAAGTGACGGAGATGAATAGAGTAAAGGTATTGTTTTTCGTGTCGTGTCTGTTCTTTTGCGGATGCGGCAAGATGAAGAAATTCACGGCAAAGGGAGATTGGTCGTATCATTTTGACGCGCCGGCGAGCGTGTGGGAGGAGACGTTTCCGCTGGGAAACGGACGGATCGGTCTGATGCCGGACGGCGGAGTGGAACATGAAAATTATGTGTTGAATGAGATTTCGATGTGGTCGGGCAGCCGGCAAAACACGGACAATCCGGCGGCGGCCAGGTCGCTGCCGGAAATCCGCAGGCTGCTGTTTGAAGGCCGCAACGACGAAGCGCAGGAACTGATGTATGAAACGTTCGTATGCGGAGGCAAAGGCAGCGGACGTGGCAACGGAGCGAAGGTGCCTTACGGCAGCTATCAATTGCTGGGCAACCTGAAACTGACGTATTCCTATGACGAAAAAAATGCGGAAGTATCCGGTTACCGGCGTGAACTGAGCCTCGACAAGGCCCTTGCCACAGTCTCTTTCAAAAGGGGGAAGACGACCTTCCGGCGGGAGGCGTTCACTTCGTTTGCCGCGGATCTGGCCGTGATTCGCTTGTGTGCAGACAGGGAAAAGGCGCTGAACCTGAGCATTGCGCTGGACCGTCCCGAGCGATATGCCGTTTCTCCCAGCGGATTCGACCTGCAGATGAGCGGCCGCCTGTTCGGAGGCGACAGCCTGAAGGCGCCGGAGGGCATCGAATACGGCGCGCGGGTACGGGTGATCCTGCCCCGCGACGGTCAGCAAATCATTCTGGACGATACGCTTCTGCAGGTGAGAAACGCATCCGAAATCATCCTGCTGACAGGCATGGTTACCGATTATTTCGGAAAAGAGGTGAACAGACAGCTGGATTCGCTGTTTCAGGCCGTGGAGCATACAACGTACGAACAGTTGAAAAGCGAACACGAAGCGGCCTACCGGACACTTTTCGACCGTGTCAGGGTCGATTTCGGACGCGCGACGGAGAGGGAAGCGTTGCCGGTGAATCAGCGTCTGGAAGCCTTCCACCGGGACGGAAACGACCCGTCCCTGATGGCGCTGTATTACCAGTTCGGGCGCTACCTGCTGATCTCTTCCACCCGTCCCGGCGGGCTTCCGCCCAATCTACAGGGACTCTGGTGCAATACGGTTCACACTCCGTGGAACGGAGACTATCACATGAATATCAACGTGCAGATGAATCTCTGGCCGGCGGAATCGGGCCATCTGCCGGAGTTGCATCTTCCCCTGATCGAATGGACCAAACAGCAGGTCGAGAGCGGCCGTCGCACGGCAAAAGTGTTCTACAATGCGCGGGGCTGGGTGACGCACATTCTGGGTAACGTATGGGAGTTCACGGCGCCCGGCGAGCATCCGTCCTGGGGTGCGACCAACACCTCCGCCGCCTGGATGTGTGCCCATCTGTACAATCATTATCTCTATACGCGGGACACGACATACCTGGCCGAAGTGTATCCGGCGATAAGGGATGCAGCCCTGTTTTTCACGGACATGCTGGTCGAAGACCCGCGCAGCCGGTATCTTGTCACAGCGCCGACCACTTCGCCCGAGAATGCCTACGTCATGCCCAACGGGAAGAACGTCAGTATCTGTGCCGGTTCCACGATGGACAACCAGATTCTGCGCGAACTGTTCGGCAACGTCATCGAGGCTGCCGGAATACTGGGAATCGACAGCGATTTCGTGAAAACGGTCGCCGCCATGCAGGAACGTCTGATGCCGACTGCGGTCGGCCCCGACGGACGCATCATGGAATGGCTGGAGCCTTTTAAGGAAAGTGAACCGAATCACCGTCACGTATCCCATCTCTACGGCCTGCATCCGGGCAGTGAAATCACGCCGGACCGGACGCCGAATCTTGCGGAAGCGGCGCGCAAGACGCTGGAAGCGCGCGGCGACGAAAGCACCGGCTGGTCGATGGCCTGGAAAGTGAACTTTTGGGCGCGCCTGCACGACGGGGAACATGCGTACAAACTGCTGGCCGATCTGCTGACACCCCGCACGCAGAACGGATCCAACTATTCGAAAGGCGGAGGGACGTATCCCAACCTGTTTTGCGCCCATCCGCCGTTCCAGATTGACGGGAATTTTGGGGGAGCCGCCGGCATTGCGGAAATGCTGCTGCAAAGCCATAACGGGTACATTGAATTTCTGCCGGCGCTGCCCGCGGCCTGGGAGACCGGCTCTTTCAGCGGCCTGTGCGTGGAAGGCGGAGGCGAAGTTGCTGCACGTTGGCAAAACGGACGCTGGCAGGCGGGCAGACTCAAAGCGCGCGTCGGCAGCCATTTCCGGATTAAACTGCCGGCCGACCGGTTTGAAATGAGAATCACACTGAACGGGGAACCCGTTTCCTATCCGGTGACAGACGGGATACTCGAAGTGTACATGCAGCCGGAAGACGTACTGGAAATCCGGCTGTAGCAGGGGAAAACAAAGCAAGGAGGGGCATTTGGCTGCGACAGTCAAAAGCAAAACAGCCCCTCCCGTATTCCCTTTTCTGAATTTGCATCCAAAAAGTTACCTGAAAATTTCCGGTTCTTTTGATTTTTTCTTTCCTTTGTCCCCGGATTATTCACCATAATAATAAAAATCTTGACATGATGACGAAGAAATTGATTGCTTTATGTTTTTGTGCAGGTTTACTGCTGACCTCATGTGCCGAAAAAGCCGTGATACAGGTCACCCGCCTGCATTGTGAAGGACTGGTCGACCCGAAAGGGATTGACCTGAATGCGCCCCGGCTGAGTTGGGAACTCGTTTCCGACAGCCGGAATGTCCGGCAAACCGGATACCGGATTCTGGTAGCCACCTCTTTGGATAAACTCAACGCCGATGATGGCGATTTGTGGGATTCGAAACAGGTCCGGTCGGACGAATCCGTGCTGGTGCCCTATGGAGGCGCCGGACTGAAAAGCCGTGCGGAATGTTACTGGAAAGTGAAGGTGACGACCAGCCGGGGGACGTCCGAATGGAGCGAACCGGCCGCATGGACGATGGGACTGCTCCAGCCGTCGGACTGGAAAGCCGGCTGGACGGGACTGGACAAAACTTACCCGCAGGATGTGCTCGACGACCGGACGCGCCGGACACGCCTGGCCGCCCGCTATTTCCGGAAGGAATTTCAGACCGAAGACAGGGCTGTCCAAAAGGCCATCCTTTATATCTCCGGACTGGGGCTGTACGAGGCTTTCCTCAACGGCGTCCGAATCGGCGAACAGGTGTTGTCGCCCACGCCAACGGATTATACGAAGGTGGTTAAGTACAACACGTTTGATGTGACCGATCGCGTGACGAAAGGCGTCAACGCCCTCGGCGTGACGCTGGGCAACGGCCGCTTCCTGGGGATGCGGAACCCGGGCACCCGCCAGTTCGGTTTTCCGAAGATGCGGACGCAGCTGGAAATCACCTATGCCGACGGCACGGTGCAAACCGTGGCGAGCGACGATACGTGGAAAGTGACCGCCGACGGCCCGATCCGTGCCAACAACGAGTTCGACGGCGAGGAATACGACGCGCGGATGGAACTTGCGGGCTGGACGCAGGCCGGCTATGACGACGCAGGCTGGACGCAGGCCGAACCGGTGGAAGCGCCGGACGGCGCAATGGAAGCCCAGCTGAACCGGAATATCAGGGTCATGGAAACCGTCAAACCCGCCGCTATCCGGGAGATTCAGCCCGGCGTCCACATCCTCGACATGGGTCAGAACATGGTCGGCTGGCTGCGGATGAACGTCAGCGGACAGAAAGGCGCCGAAGTGAAACTGCGTTTTGCCGAAGTGGTGAAACCGGACGGCAGCCTTTACCTGGACAATATCCGCAGCGCCCTGGTGACCGACAGGTATATCCTGAAGGGCGACGGAGCCGAAAGCTGGGAGCCGTCGTTCACCTATCACGGTTTCCGGTTCGTGGAGATCACCGGCTATCCGGGTACGCCGACGGTCAACGATTTCGTGGGGAAAGTCGTGTACGACGAGATGGAAGTGACCGGTCAGTTCGAGACGTCCAACCCGACGATCAATCAACTCTACAAAAATGCCTACTGGGGTATCCGGGGGAATTACCGCGGGATGCCGACCGACTGTCCGCAGCGCGACGAGCGGATGGGCTGGCTGGGCGACCGTGCCATCGGCTCGCACGGCGAGAGTTTCATCTTCAACAATCGGGCCCTGTATGCCAAATGGCTGGACGACATCGAACAGGCGCAGCTTGAAAACGGCAGCGTGCCCGACGTGGCGCCCAACTACTGGCAAGTATATTCCGACAACATGACCTGGCCCGGCGCCTACCTGATCATCGCCAACATGCTCTACGAGCAGTACGGCGACAGGCGTCCGATTGTCAAGCACTACGCTTCGATGAAGAAATGGATGGACTACATGCGTACAAATTACCTGAAGGACAGCATCCTGGTGAAAGATACGTACGGCGATTGGTGTATGCCGCCGGAACTGCCCGAGCTGATTCACTCCAAAGACCCGGCGCGCAAAACCGACGGAGCCGTCCTGAGTACCACGTTCTACTACCGGATGCTGAAACTGCTCGAACGCTTTGCCGGACTGCTCGACAAGCCGGACGACGCCGCCGCCTTTGCCAGGGAAGCGGATGTCATCCGGGACGCTTTCAACGAAAAGTACTTCAACCGGGAGACAAAACAGTACAGCAACAACACCGTCACGGCCAACCTCTTGTCCCTCTGCTACGGCATGGTGGCGGAAGCCGACCGCGAGGGTGTCTTCCGGAACATTGTCGACAAGACGGTGGGCGAGTTCGACAGCCATGTCAGCACCGGCCTGGTAGGCATCCAGTGGCTCATGCGCGGCCTCTCCGAAAACGGACGTGCCGACCTTGCCCTGAAGATTGCCACGAACCGCACCTACCCGAGCTGGGGATTCATGATTGAAAATGGCGCAACGACCATCTGGGAACTCTGGAACGGCAACACGGCCGATCCGGACATGAACTCCCACAATCACGTCATGCTGCTGGGCGACCTGATTGTCTGGTTCTACGAATACCTCGGCGGCATCAAGAACAGCCCGGCAGGCGTCGGGTTCAAGCAGATCGAGATGAAACCGTACCCGGTCGAGGGACTGGACTACGTCACGGCCTCCTACCACTCCGCACACGGGCTGATAAAAAGCGCGTGGAAGAAGGAGGGTGGACGTTTCAGTTGGGAGATCACCGTGCCCTGCAATTCGACGGCCACCGTCTACGTGCCGACCTCCAACCGGGAGACCGTCACGGAAAGCGGCGCCGGCATCGCTTCGGCCGAAGGCGTCAGGTTCATCGAAACCAGAGGAGCTTACGCCGTATACGAAATCGGTTCCGGAGACTACCGGATTGAATCCGAACTGTAAAGAAGCAGGAGACGGCTGTCCGGAAGCGGACTTTCGGACAGCTACCCTCCTTCATAGAATGATTCAAATTTTCCCGGGAAAATAGGCTAAATCTTTTT
>JAISWC010000140.1 GCA_031271245.1 Tannerella sp.
TATACTTTAATGCCCTAAAACAGGCTTGAGTAGAATTTGAGAATGTCAAAAATCATGAAACTGCGTAACATAAGTTAATGGTTTCTTATGCCCCAAAAACCCCTTAGTAGCCCGGAAAATTCCCTTCCCTCCTTCCCCTTATTCATCTTATTTTCCTGTGAATGAAACAATAAGAGAATAAGGGAAGAGGGTGAGGGGAGGGGGCTAAGGGAATTTGCCGAAAATAAGGGTTTTCTAATATCCATCCTGTTTTGCAACAAGTTGAATTGAAAATCGACGCAGTCAAAAGCGCTCTGTAAACCCCTGGTCTTAGAGTATTCCGCTATCGGTCAGGATTTGATTCACTTTACGGGTTGCGTCGGCGGAAGCCTTGAACGCTTCTTTTTCCATAGCGGTAACCGGAAATTCCACGATCTTCTCCCAGCCGCCTTCGCCCAACAGGACGGGCACGCCGATCACAAGGTCTTTTTGTCCGTATTCACCTTCCACCAGCACGCCGCAGGGGATGATACGCTTCTGATCCTTGATGATGGCTTCGGTCATCGTTGCGGAGGCGGCGCCCGGGGCATACCAGGCCGATGTGCCCAACAACCCGGTCAGTGTTGCGCCGCCCACTTTGGTGGCTGCGGCTACCTCATCCAGTTTCTCGCCGGACAGAAGGGAGGTTACCGGCACGCCCTTGCATGTCGCCAGCGACAGCAGTGGCACCATGGTTGTATCGCCGTGTCCGCCGATGACTGTGGCTTCGATGTCGTTCGGATTTGCGTTCAACGCCTGGCTCAGGTAGTATTTGAATCGGGAACTGTCCAATGCGCCGCCCAGACCCAGCACTTTGTTGCGCGGCAATCCCGAAATCTTCGCTGTCAGGTAACACATTGGATCCATCGGGTTACTGACAATGATCAGGGTGGCGTCCGGAGAATATTTCAACACGTTCTCCACCACCGATTTCACGATGCCGGCATTGACGCCGATCAATTCCTCGCGGGTCATTCCGGGTTTGCGGGGAAGTCCCGAAGTGATAACGACCACATCGGAACCAGCCGTTGCGGTATAATCGTTCGTCACACCCTTTACTCGTGACTGAATACCCAATAAGGTAGCCGTTTGCATAATGTCGATCGCCTTGCCTTCCGACACGCCTTCTTTGATGTCGAGCAGTACGACTTCCGATGCTACATTACGGGTAGCAAGCACGTCTGCACAAGTCGCTCCTACGTTCCCTGCGCCTATTACTGATACTTTTTTTGACATAACTCTCTGTATTTAATATATGTAATAAAGTTTTGAAACTCGTTTTATGATGTCTGCAAAGGTACGCAAGCATTTTTTAATATGGAAATATTTCCGGATATAAATTCAACGAGTCTATGGCTTCGGCGGAAAACAAGACTCGCTCAAATGGCCGTTATTCGTATATTAAGGTAAAAAGCCGCCCGGAAGCAAACAGTTCGTTGGCGATGTCCTGTAACTGATTTGCGGTTACGGCATTCACTTTGGCAAACAGCTCCGGAAGCCGTTCGTAGCGGTTATGATGCAGGAACGACTTTCCCAGTCCGAGAAAAAGATTTTCCTTATGGTCGCTTGATACACCCAGTTGTCCGATCGCCTGTTTTTTGGCTGCGGAGAGTTGGAAGTCGCTCAACCTGTTTTCCCGTAAACGGCGAAGTTCGTCTTCCACTAACCGGGTAACCCGTTCCCTGTTTTTCGGGTCCGTGCCGAAATAGACGGAACACAAACCGGTATCCGTATAGGTCGTGACGTTGGATTCTACGTTGTACACCAGTCCACATTTTTCGCGCAGCGAGATATTCAACCGGCTGTTCATGCCCGGCCCGCCTAAAATGTTGTTCAGCAGAAACAGGGGGATACGCCTTGCGTCGTACATGTCGAAAGCCCGTCCGCCAATTAGCACGTGCGACTGATGAGTCTTTTTCCTTCTCCGGCAGGGAATCGGTTGAAGAGGCGCCGGATGCGGTTTAACCCGGTGACCGGCCGGGAGACGGGCGGGGATGTCCGACAAATATTTCTCCGCCAGACGAATCGTGCGTTTAAAGTCAATGTTCCCCATGGAGAAGAATACCATATTCTCCGCAGTGTAATGGCGCCGGACAAACTCGTGTGCCGACTCGCTCCCAAACGAACAGAGCGAATGCCGGTTGCCCAGGATGTGATGTCCCAGCGGATGTCCTTCGAACAGCATGTTTTCAAATTCGTCGAAAATCAGGTCGGACGGATTGTCTTCATACGACCGGATTTCGTCCAGAATCACGTCCCGCTCCTTTTCTATCTCACGGGCGGGAAACCGGGAATGAACCGCCAGATCGGCAATCAGCTCCAGTGCCCGTTCGTAGTTTTCCGCCATAAAGATGGAATAAATAAATGTCTCTTCCTTGGAGGTATAGGCATTCAGTTCGCCGCCGACGTACTCCATCCGGTTCAGGATATGCCAGGCTTTGCGCTTTTGCGTCCCCTTGAACAGCATGTGTTCGACGAAGTGCGCCAGCCCAAATTCGTCCGGTTGTTCGTCGCGTGTACCGGCATTGATGGCCAGCCCGCAGTAAGCAACCGGCGAGAAAGCCGGCAAATGAATCATCCGCAGTCCGTTCGGAAGCGTATGTAAAAAACAGTCCTTTGTCATGTTTTCTGCTATTGAAAGGGCAAAAGTAGTATATTTTCCGCTTTTCGGCCTACCTCATACTGCGCGCAGCATGGTTTTGTGCATAAACAGGAAGTTAGTAGTCGCCGAATAAGGCTTACAGTTCCTCTCTTATGTGACAACATTACAAAACATTTATATTTAGTTAATTGTATTCCTGTGCAACAAACATCAGGCAGAGTTCTTCAGTCTTTCCAACTGTTTGAATTTAGGATAAAATATTGGTCATCAGTTGCTTGTTTGAAAAACATGTCGTATCTTTGTGGTTATCAAAACATAAAGAATGAAGACAAATTATCCGACAGACTTGACCGACAGCTAATACGATTCAATATTACGTTATTTTTCTTGTTACACTATATCATATTAAATAGTTTCAAATGCAAGAAAAAGGGCAGGGCGTGGAACAAACACAGCAAAAATTCATGAAGGATTAACATTGTGGCGGACGGCGGTAGCGGAAAGATTCAGGGATTCCCTGAAAATCGACGCAGTCGAATGTACCCTTTTCATGAAAAAAACAGGATATATTTCCCGAAAATATTACTTTTGCAAACACAAACTAAATGGTTATACATGATACAATTCAAAAAAATACTCTCATCCTATGTGACGACCCTCGTCCTGCTGATGCTGTATGCCGCGGGACTGGCCGCGGCTACCTTCCTCGAGAAGGCGTACGGCACGGCGCTTGCCAAAGTGGCCGTCTATTATTCACCCCTGTTTTTCCTGCTACAGGCTTTGCTGGTTGCAAATTTTGCGATGGCGGCACTGAAACATCGCCTGCTGCTATCCCGGCGGTGGGGTCTGTTGGCGGTGCATTTTTCCTTTATCGTCATCCTGGCGGGCGCGCTGGTCACCCATGTTTTCGGGCGGGAAGGGACGCTGCATCTGCGGGAAGGACAGGCCGGCAACCGGATGGAGGTGCATACGAACCGCGGTCACGCGGTGCGCGAGCTGCCCTTCCGGATGGAACTGGTGAAATTCACGCTCACGCGCTATCCGGGTTCCATGAGTCCGTCGTCCTACGAAAGCGACGTGCGGGTGTATGTGGACGGCGATACCCTGCGCCGAGCCATCTATATGAATAATGTACTGGACGTAAAGGGCTACCGTTTTTACCAGGCGTCGTTCGACACCGACGAGCGGGGCACCGTTCTGTCCGTCAACCGGGACGTCGCCGGGCGGAACATCACTTACGCGGGCTATCTGCTGCTGCTGGCCGGCTGTATCGCCTGCCTGACGGAGAAAAACGGGCGCATCCGCACGCTCTACAGGTTGCTGAATGCCCGCAAATGCGATGCCGGGCTGTTTGCCGTTGCCGGTCTGCTGGCCTTTTCTTCCGTTGCGGAGGCGCAAACGGAAGGCCCTTCCGTCGCGGAAGCCGTGCAGCAGTACGCCATTGCTCCCGCACATGCGAAACGCTTCGGCGCCCTGCCGGTGCAGTCCCCGAACGGACGCATCATCCCGGTCAATACCTTTTCGTCCGAAATCCTGCGCAAAGTGCACCGGGAGGCGAAATTCGGAAGCCTGAATGCCGACTGTTTCCTGCTGAGTGTCCTGGCGCTGCCGGAGATGTGGATGCACGTGCCGCTGATCGCCGTACCGAACCGCGAACTGGCGTACTTTTTCGACCTGCCGCAGGGGTACTGTTCCTATATGGAAGCCTTTGACGCCGAGGGCAACTACAAACTACAGCAGAAACTGGAGGCTGCATACCGGAAAATGCCGGCCGAACGGGATGCGTTTGACAGGGATATGATCAAACTGGACGAGCGAATCAATATTTTCCATCAACTGCTGAACGGACAACTGCTGAATCTGTTTCCGAAAGCCGGCGATCCGCACCGGAAATGGTATGCTCCGGGCGATGACCTGTCCGGTTACAGCGGTCAGGATTCAATGTTCGTGTCGCAGGTTTTCGAATGGTACCTGTACGACGTTCGGTACGCCATCCATTCGGGCTATTGGGACAAGGCCGACGGAACGCTGGATATGATTTCCACCTATCAGCAGGCGAGTAGCAAAGCCTCCGGAGTGGAAATAGAGGAAGACCGGCTGGCGCTGGAACTGAAATACAACGGGCTGGAAGTCTTTCGCCGGTGCAAAATCGGCTATCTGGCGCTGGGTGGGCTGCTGCTGATCAGTTCGCTTGTCCTGCTCTACCGCAACCGGCGCGGGACGAAATGGCTTATTCGCCTGCTGGCTGTCGGCGTACTGATCGTTTTTCACTTTCACATGCTGGGCATGGGTATGCGCTGGCGAATCGGCGGCTATGCGCCGTGGAGCAATTCGTATGAAACCATGGTTTACGTGGCCTGGGCAACCGTCTTCGGCGGACTGGTGTTCATGCGGCGCAGCCCTGTCACGTTTGCTCTGGCCACGCTTTTTGCCGGCGTTATCCTGTTTGTGTCGGGGCTGAGTTGGATGGACCCGCAGATCAATCCCCTGGCGCCCGTCCTCAAATCGCCGTGGCTGATGTTTCACGTGGCCATCCTGATGGCGGCGTACGGTTTTTTCGGCATCGGTTTCCTCCTCGGCCTGACCGGCCTGGTCACGATGAGCCTTGTCCGGAAATCGCGCCTGACCGTCCACGCACCCTCGCTCCGGGAACTGAGCATCATCAATGAACTGTCGCTGCTCATCGGACTGCTGTTGATGACGGTGGGCACGTTTATGGGCGCCGTGTGGGCGAACGAGTCGTGGGGACGCTACTGGGGCTGGGACCCGAAAGAGACGTGGGCGCTGATTACCATTGTGGTGTACGTGCTGGTCACACACCTCCATCTGATACCAAAACGATATAACCTGTGGCTGTTTAACCTGTCTTCGGTGGTAGCGTTCGCGTCGGTGCTGATGACGTACTTCGGGGTGAATTACTTCCTGAGCGGCATGCACTCGTACGGACAAAACGACGCCCTCGGCGGTATCTTCGGCTATCTGTACGCCGCCATACTGCTGGTTGTGGCGCTGGCGGTGTGCTCCCGGAAAGGGAAAGATTTAAAGATTCAATGATTGCCGGCGTATGGCAGTCCATTGAGGCGGGCTATCGTGCGTGCAGCCCGGGATAAGGAAAAGGGCGAGCCTCATGGCTTGCCCTTTTCCTGTTTCCACAAACGCGGCCATACTGTACGCCGGCCAGGTTTTAACTTTATTTCTTGACGATCTTGCGGGAAACCGTACCCGTAGCGTCCGTAATCCGGACAATATAGGCGCCTTTTCCCCACCGGGATACGGGAATCGTCAACTGGGACTGTCCGTTTGCCTGAAGCTGACAGATCAGGCGTCCGCCAAGGTCGATGACGGTTACCTGGCGGATAGCCGAACCGGTGACGGTCAGCTGATCAGCCACAGGATTCGGATAGACTTGCGCCGTTACGGGCAGGGGAACAATGATTCCACCCGCACCCGTCGTGCGTACCTGCAATTTATCCAGACAGAAATAGGCCGACGTATTCATGCCCCAGTCGCCGACATCGGTCGATGTCAAGGTGAACGTCAAGCTGTTTACCTTTCCGAGCGGCGACAAATCCACCCATTCCCAGTCCGTACTTTGCTGCAGGGCGCCGTCCTTATATTCGGCAAGGAGATATTCCACCGTTCCCGTTTCTTCGCTGTCCGCGTTCAGGCCGGTGATTGTCACCTTGAAATAGTCGCCTTCCTGATCCAGCGCCCGGGCAAAGCCGTCGCCATACAGATTGCTGTAATAAGGCCAGGGATGATTGTTCAGGTATATACCGACGGCTTCGTATTCCCCGTCGAGCGTGATGGCGGGTTCGCCGCCGGAACCGTTGGCAAGCAGATACGGAATGCCTTTTTCGATCTGTACCCTGCCGTCTTCATCCTTGAGTACGCTGCCGTCGCCATCGGTTTGAATACCGCCGCCGGCCATGTTGCCCCATTGATTGCTCAGCCAGTCACCCACAGAACTGTTCAAACTTCCGTAATCATCGGCGTCGCCGCTGCTGCCAACAATAAAGCCGCTCCAGTAGCCGCTTGTGCCGTACATGCCGCCACTGTGCGAAAAGGTGAAATGTTCGAAGACAAGCGGGGCTTCGCCGAAGGCCTCCGTCCAGTAACCTTTTTCCTGATCCAGTACAATTTCGGCCGGTTCGACCGGTGCGCTTAAGTCCAGTGTAATGGTCTCCTGCGCAACTAACGGATTGTGTATCCATGTCACAATCCCCAACATACATAGTAAAATTTTCTTCTTCATACAATTGAGTTATTAAATGTTATTATTAAATATGGAAATGATCCTATTGTTTTCTGAACTTGATGGCATTATCCTGCGCCACAAGAAGATAGAATCCCTGTGGCAGGAAACTGCACGGTATTGCATTTGTTCCGCTTTCTACCCGGAAAGACATTCTCCGGACGCCGTCCATACCGATTACCTGTACGGTTTGTCCGACCGGCGACACAATCAACAAGCGGTCTCTTACCGGATTGGCGACCAGTTGTGTCTGCGCGATTTCCCGAAGGATTTGACCGGCGGTGGAGACGGCTTCCGGATGCAGGTCGACGGCGCCGCCGATTTCGGTGGAGGTTTCCCCCAGCCAGCCGCAATACTGGTTGACGGCCGTATACACCTTGATGAAATGAATTTCGGGGAGATGTACCGGCTGGCCGCCGGCATCCACTGCCTGTTCGATATCGAAAGCGGACTGCGGGTCGCTGTTCGGCCTGTTGTCGGCATATCCCCACTCACAGGCATGGAACTGATAGCCCCCGGCTTCTACCGTGTAATTGTCGGCCAGGCGGGCGCCTTCGAAAACCAGCGAATCGGCCTCCGTCCACTGCGGATAATAAGGCTGTTTGTGAAACGAATTTCTGGAAACGTATCCCTGACGCCCCTGACTGTCTACCCACCGGATATACGTCGTATCGGTCAGCGAGGGATTTTCGCCGTCCGGCTCGGGCGTTTTGTGCTCGTCCGGTTTATAGTACGTAATCCGGTAGTGGTGGACGGTCTCCGGTTTTCCGTATTCACTGCCGGCCAGTTCGTACCAGGCGTCGTCGGGGAGGCCGTTTCCGTTCGCATCCCGCGACACCGCCACAATCCCCGGCTCGCTGCTTTCGGACAGCGCTCCCACACCGCTGTTGATGAACACGTTTCCCAGAACCCGAAAGTCCGGCCTGTCCGCGACGTTGACCACCGGATGGTCAAACCCGAAAACGATGTACCCTCCGTAAGCGCCCAGCGAAACCAGGCCGCTTTCTTCGCCGGCAAGGAGTTCTTCCACCTTCCGCAGGATGTCGTCCCGCGTATCGCCCGGTTCATATTCGGGCGACACGTTGACAAACTGCCCCGGCGCCGGCTGGAAATCATATACCCTGCTGATGTAGGGTGATTTTGGCTGTGCCCAAAGCGTCAGGCCCATCCAGAGACCTGCAAGCCATACGGTCCATTTTCTTTTCGAATGTTGCATCATGCAATTCTTTATTTTATGAACAAATCAAAACGGCTTTCGTACGGAACAGCATACTTCAGGAAAAACGACCCGCGGCCATGATATGATGCGGCCAGTCCGGTTTGCCTCAAGCTTTATTCCCCGAAAGCTTCAAACACTGAACTTGATTTTGGCAGGTCTTCTGACTTGTTCCCGTTCCGGACACCTTCCCACCCCTTCTTCTTTCCGCAGGAAAGGCTTCGGAGCAGTGGTCTGAGAATCGTTCGGAACTTTTCCGGCAACGCAACGGACAGGCCGCGACGGGCATCCGTTGATTGCCGGAATGGAACTCACAGCAGCGGGACTGTTCAGGATTCGCACCTGATTCCCTTTTCATCTGCGCACAGCACAGTGCAACAGAACCAGAATCGTCGACAAAGTAATAACTTTATTTGGAATCAGGCAAATTATGGCGGATATATTTTTTCATCATGATAGAAACTGTTCATACACGGCTTTGACTCCAAAGCCGATTCAACCCGTCTTTCGTCATTCGATTTCCGTTCATTTATCAGGGGACTGCCAACGTTTCAAAACCCTCACACCAGTTTCTGTTCTATCGCTGTCTTGACCAGGGTTGCGGTATTGTGTACGTTCAGTTTCAGGATAAGGTTTTTGCGGTAAGTCTTTATGGTTTCGTAGCCGAGGAACATGGCGCCGGCGATTTCGCTGTTGGATTTTCCGTCGACTATCAGGCGCAACAGTTCCTGTTCGCGGCGCGACAATCTGATGATAGGGTTTTCAGGTTTCTTCATCAGCAGGTCTACTTCTTCACACAGGAAACGTTTGCCGGACATTACGGTGCGGATGCCTTCGATGATTTCTTCCGTCATGGAGTTTTTCAGCGCGTAGCCCGATGCGCCTTTTTGCAGTGCACGTGTGATGATGGTCAGTTCGGAATAGCTGGTCAGCATCAGTATTTTCAGGTTGGGATACTTCGCTTTTATTTGCGGGCAAAGTTCTATGCCGTTGCCGTCGGGCAGGCTTATGTCCAGCAGAAGCACGTCGACTTCTGCCTTTTCCAGCAGTTGCAGGCAGCCGACTGCCGAATAGGCCTTGCCTGTAACCCGCGCTACGCCCGATTCGCTGATCAGATGCTCGAATCCTTCCGCCACTACTTTGTGATCGTCCACTATCGCAACGCGGATGAACGGATCGTGGATCGTTGAAGGTTGAACATTGTGTTTTGTTTCCATCTCATTTCGTTTTATACGGTTATCTGTTTATATTTCTTCGTTTTCACCTTTCGATTTTCAACTCCACACTGATTTCCGTTCCTTCGCCTGTTTTTGAATCAATGCTTATGTTGCCGCCGAACGAAGCAACGCGGGTACGGATATTCGACAGGCCCATGCCACGGCTCTCTGCCGAAGGGTCGAAGCCGATGCCGTCGTCCTGCACCGTGAATGCGATGCGGTCGGTTTCCTGCATGATCTGCACCATGATCTGGGAAGCGTCGGCATATTTCAGCGCATTGTTCACCAGTTCGTGAATAATACGGTAGATAACCGCTTCCAGTTTTTGTTCTATACGTTCTTCGCTGCCGAACCAGTCGAAAAGGATACTGGACGAAAGGCTGCGGCAGAAGTCGCCGATGGACGGTTTCAGTCCGTAGCGGATCAGGGCTTCGGGCATCAGGTGGTGCGCCACGCGGCGCAGTTCGTGCATCGACTCGTCCAGCATTTTCAGGGCGCTGTTGAAATATGCGGCGGCGGACGGTTCGAATACAGCGCCGCTTTTCGCGCTTTCCAGATTCAGTTTTACGCCCGTGAGCATGCTGCCCAGGCCGTCGTGCAGGTCGCGGGCGAGTCGGGTGCGTTCCTGCGTTTCGCCGTCGAGGACGGCTTGTGTGGCGATCAGCTGCTTTTCCTGTTCCAACTGTTTGATCTGTTGCTCGGCAAGCAGTTTTTGCTGTTCGGCTGTCCGCTTTTTCTGCACCGTCCAGCGCCAGAGGAAAAAGAAGGTAGCCAGCGCCAGCAGCAATACGGTGGCTCCGGCAATACTCAGCCACGTCATCCACCGTTTTTCCTCTTCCAGCATTGCGATAAGCACCTCCTTCTTTTCGGTTTCGTATTTTACTTCCATTTCCGAAAGGGCGGTCTGGAAACGCCTGCCCGACGATTCGCCGGTGATGGCGATCACCTTGCCCAGGCAGTCGATGGCCATGTCTTTTTTGCCCAGCATGATGCCGGCTCTTGTCAGGTATTCGAAGAGTTTGACGTTGGTGAACATGTCGGTCGAATCGGTTGCCAGGGCACGCAGCGCCGATGCCTCCGCTTCTGCATATTTCCCGTGACGGATGTAAATGGCTGAAACGGTTTCCAGCGCCCAGCAGACATTTTGGGGGCTGTTGATGGATTCGGCCGCTTCCAGCGCCTTTTGTGCATATGCCAGCGCCCGGTCATAATGGCCTGTTCCTTCGCTGTGAATACGCGCAAGTGTTTGATATACAAAGAATTTGTCGAGGATCAGGGACGGTTGCGTCCGGACGATGTGGTAGGCGGCTTCGGCCTGTTCCATGGCTTTCTCATAGTTTTTTTGCCGGAGATGGACGTGGCTCAGTCCCAGCAGGTGATAGCACATCTCAAGCGGGTCGTTCAGTTCGCGGCAGGTCTGTTCTCCTTTTGTGAAATAAATTTCAGCCTGCCTGTCGTTCTCCATGGTGAAATAGGCGCTTCCGATGTTCCCGTACAGCTTCTGCATCTCCTGTTTGCTGTCGATGCTTTCCGCTATTTTCAGAGCTTTAAGATAGCAGTCTATGGCTTCCTGCAATTTGCCTTCCACGTCCGCGAGTATGCCGTTGTGCAGCCAGGCTTTTATCCGCAAATAATTTTTATCCTCCTCACGCGGCGTCCGTTCGGAGGCGTCCAGTACTTTTTGAAAGCAGAAGCGGGCGGAATCATAATTGTTTCGGCTGTAATAGGAGTATCCCATGTTCTTGTACAGTTCTCCGACCGTGAGCCATTCACCCGATGACCGGGCTATGGCAATGCCTTTCCTGGAGTAGTGAACCGTTTTTTCATGATCAGTCTCCACGAACGCTCTGCTCAGGGCTTCGTAAACGGGCAGGAGGTCTGCCGATTTCGCCGCATGGCTTGCCAGCATCTTTTCCAGCGAATCGGCTTTGGCGTTGCGCCGGTCGTCGTCCCGGGCAGACAGTCCGCAGGAGAACAGCCATGCAGCAAGCCAAACGGCAAATATCCGAACCAAACGCCGGCTTGCCCGTATAAGGCTGCCGTAAAGAAAGGGGGTGAAATAGACCAACTTTTTCATAAGCTAATATGTACTGTCAATAAATTATTTCCGATTTGTTTTTGCGAAGCAAAGGTAAGATATTCCTTGCAGGTAAAAATACCCCCCAAAGAGGGTTTTTTGCATTGCATGACTGTTTTTCCGAAACGTTCGGGACGAAAAAAGTGTGTTTTTTACTTTTCCGGAACGTCCGGGAAAGAATCTGAGGCTTCGGATTCTAAATTTCGGAGTTCCCGAAGACTTTTTTCGCGCGGCGAAAAACTTTTTTTGCGTGAAGAAAAACTTTTTCGGCGTGGCGAAAGATTTTTTTGGCGTGGAGAAAGACCTTTTTGGCGTGCCAAAAGGCTTTTTGGCGTGGCGAAAGATTCTTTTGGCGTGGCGAAAAACCTTTTTGGCGTGCCAAAAAATTCTTTTAGCGTGCCAAAAAACTTTTTCAGCGTGGCGAAAAACTTTTTCAGCGCGCCAAAAAATTCTTTTAGCGTACCCAAAAAACTTTTTCAGCGTGCCGAAACAGAAGTCCTGATGATAATAAACAGAAATCGACAAATTTTCAAGTTTGTCGGATGCATTTGACTACGTCGATTTTCAATTCAAATGGTCGCAAAACAGATTATCCGACTGCCGGCTACGGTCGACCATGCATAAAACCATGCCGCGCGCAGTATAACGAAAAATACGAAGAAGAAGGAAAATGCTTACAGGTAAAAGAAGCGGCATATCTTGCCGAAGCCAAAGCCAAAGCAACTGTGAGTCGGGAAAAAACAGGTCGCCCGCTGTCCTATAAAAGCAAACTGCCTGTAAGCAAGACAAAAGCATTATCCGCCGGTACGGTAGCCTGTAATAATGCGCACAAACGGTTACCGCAGGAACTTTTAAAAACCGTCTTTCATCATACCTCATACATAGTTCAATGCCATTCCGCGCACGCTGTCATTAATTTGTCCGTCGGCGTAAACCGGCTGTCCGTTGACGAACGTTTTCCATACCCGGTGATGAAATACCTGCCCCTCCAGCGGCGACCATTTACATTTATACAGCAGGTTTTCGCCGGATACCGTCCAAGTGTGCTGCGGATCAATCACTGCCAGGTCGGCATAATAGCCGGGACGAATGTATCCCCGCCGGTCGATACGGAACAGGTCTGCCGGATGATGCGCCATCTTTTCCACCACTTTTTCCTTCGTAAACACGCCCTGCAAAGCCAGTTCGAGCATGGCGGCCAGCGAATGCTGGATCATCGGGCCGCCGGAAGCCGCCGTGAGGCAATCGCCCGTTTTCTCGGCCATGAGGTGCGGCGCATGATCGGTGGCTACGATGTCCAGGGTGTTGTCGTTCAGGGCAGCGCGCAGGGCGGCACGGTCGGCGGCTGTCTTGATGGCCGGATTCCATTTGATGCGGTTGCCCAGCGTGGCGTAATCTTCGTCGGAAAACCAAAGGTGGTGCACGCAAACTTCTCCGGTAATTTGCTTTTCCCGCAGGGGAATCCGATTACTCAGCAGACTTAACTCCTTCGCCGTGGAGAGGTGCAGAAGGTGTAGCCGCGCGCCCAGCGATACGGCCAGTTCCGCCGCTCCGGCCGACGAGTCATAACAGGCTTCCTCGCTCCGGATGCGGGGATGGAACGAAATATCCAGCGCTTCCCTGCCATATAAATTTAGATAATACGCCCTGTTGCGCCGGATTATTTCTTCCTTTTCGGCGTGAACGGCAATCAGCAAGTCGGTTTCGGAAAAGATTCGGCGCAGGGTTTCCGGATTGTCTACCAGCATGTTTCCGGTGGATGAGCCTAAAAAAAGTTTCAGGCCGGGGATACGTGTACGGTCAAGCTTGTGAATTTCCGTCAGATTGTCGTTTGTTCCGCCGAAGAAAAAGGAATAGTTGGCCGGCGAGACTTCGGCTGCCCGCCGGAATTTCCACTCCAGCTGTTCCAGCGTTGTTGTTTGCGGATTCGTATTGGGCATGTCCATGTACGACGTTACGCCGCCGGCCACCGCGGCACGGCTTTCGCTGGCCAGCGACCCTTTGTGTGTCAGTCCCGGTTCCCGGAAATGCACCTGGTCGTCGATAACGCCCGGCAGGAGCCATTTCCCGCGTGCATCCACGATCTGTGCGCCGGCCGCCCCGTCCGGCAACGCTTCGCCTTCGCAAACGGAGGCAATGTATTTCCCCGAAATCAGTACCGATCCCGTAAAGGTACGCCCTTCGTTGATGATCTGCGCGTTTCTGATCAGCGTGTTCATCCGCTCACGCTTTCTTTTTCGGATATTTGCGTGAGAAACTCCACCATTTCAGTTTCAACACGCCAAACAGGGCTTCCCCGAAAATGGAGGAGTTCATTTTGGAGGTGCCGAGCACACGGTTGATGAAGATAATCGGTACTTCCACAATCCTGAATCCGCATTTGTGGGCCGTAAATTTCATCTCAATCTGAAAGGCATATCCCTTGAAATGGATTTTATCCAGTTCAATGGTCTCCAGTACCTCACGGCGATAACACTTGAAGCCGGCAGTCGTATCGCGTATGTTTATGCCTGTCACCAGGCGCACGTACACGGAGGCGCCGTATGACATCAGTATCCGTCCCAGGGGCCAGTTTACCACATTCACGCCTTCGCAGTAGCGCGACCCGACAGCCACGTCTGCACCCCCGTCCCTGCAGGCAGCGTAAAGACGCGGCAAATCTTTCGGGTCGTGACTGAAATCGGCGTCCATCTCGAAGATAAAGTCATATCCGTGTTCGACAGACCACTTGAACCCGCAGATATATGCCGTTCCCAAACCCTGTTTGCCTGCCCGTTCTATCAGAAAAAGACGATCCGGAAACTCCTGCTGTAGGGTCTTCACGATGCTTGCCGTGCCGTCGGGCGAACCGTCGTCAATAATCAGGATATGAAATATTTTCTCCAGTCCGAATACCGCCCGGATGATATTCTCGATGTTTTCCTTCTCGTTGTATGTCGGAATAATTACTATACTGTCCATTGTTCTGCTGTTATACATTAAGTTTCAGGATTTCCATGATTTCCGGCTCGGTCAGCCCGGTAATGTCGCACATCAACTCCATGGAATATCCCTTGCGATGGGAATTGAGTATAATGCTTTCTTTTTCAAGCATTCTTCCTTCACTTATGCCTTTCT
>JAISWC010000238.1 GCA_031271245.1 Tannerella sp.
GGGAAGCCATCCACCGAAACGGGAACAGTTGTGACTACATCAGCGAAAACATCCTGCAGCAAAGCCGGTTCGAGAATGGTTTCCTGACATACGGCACGCGGAAATATCATACCTTATTATTAATCGAAGTGGAATCCGTCGAACCGGAGACGGCCGAGGCGCTGGCCGCGTTTGTCGCCGGCGGAGGCCGGGTGATATTCGTGGGCAAAGAGCCGTATCGGTCGCCCGGGTGGAAAGACCACAAGAACAGGGATGAAAAGGTACGACAGACGGTCGAGGCCATGAAGCAGAGCCATCCGGCGAAGCTGTTCACCGTCGACACGCCCGGCGACGACCTGATTGCGTGGTTCGGGGGCATACAGCAGCAGTGCGGTCTCAAGCCTTACCTGCATATCGAATCGCCGGATCCCTTCGTCAGCCAGATTCGCTACCGGACGAAAGACAGGGATTTCCTTTTTATCGTCAACAGCAGCCTCGACCGGCGAATCACGACCGGCGTCCGGTTTGCGGAGGCCGGCGGCCGCAAACCCTTGCTCTGGGATGCGGAAACAGGCGAAAAACATCCGTATCCGTCTGTTAAAGGCCAGACCCTGACGGTAGATTTGTATCCCGCCACTTCACAGCTGATTGTGTTTGAGAAGGCATCAGCCGAAGGCGAGGCAACAGTCGCTCCGCCGGCCGAAGGCCCCGGATTCGGCGACGGATGGAACATCCGCCTGGAGCATATCAGTGGCCGGAAGGAAACGCGCGAACAGGCGTCCCTGTTCGACCTGGCCGACGACCCGCAAACGCAGTCGTTTGCGGGTTACGTGTACTACACCCGCGACGTGGATGACGCGGCAACCGGGCAATATCTGGACCTGGGACGGGTATACGGTGTGTCGGAGGTGACCGTCAACGGCGAATCGCTCGGCTGCAGGTGGTACGGACGGCACCTGTACCGCCTTCCGGAACACCTGGCCAAAGCCGGACATAAGACGATTGAGGTAAAAGTCACGACAACGGTCGGAAACTACCTGAAATCCTCACCGGACAACCTCACCGGGCAGGGCTGGACACGCCACCAGCCCTGGCAACCGGCAGGAATGATCGGACCGGTAAGGTTGCTGTAGCTTCGCCGCAGAACGAAGACGAAGAACAGGAAAGAGCTGAATAATAACAGGTTCAGACCTGTTCTTCGTCCGTTTCCCATAGTTTATATGGGGTGATATTCTATGCTTGAAACATATCGCTTATCCCGAACTCAGGTCTTTGTTTTTTTTGCTTCTCGCGATGCAGGGATGCTCTGCATATGCGCAATTGCTCTTCCAGTTTTTCTTCGCGTTTCGTTTTTATCACATGACTTTATTTGAATAATTTAACGCTGCAAAGATACGATTTTTTGGGGGGGAAGGTTATTATTCGGTTTGCACACCCTACCCATAGGGACGAGATATGTTGCAGAACAGCCATATTCCGTCCCTGACGGGACGGGGGTGGGATGTGAAGCGCACATTTTCTACCAACATGTTGTCCTTGCGGGACAGGGAACCGATTCGTTACATGTTGTTTGTTTTGCGTGCCTAAGGGAACTTGCCGAGAATAAGGATTTTCTAATATCCATCCTGTTTTGCGACCATTTGAAATTCACCCTGGTGAAATGGGGTGGTGACACCCCATCGTTTAATGGACATTTTGGGATCATTCATCACTCTTTCCTGTACACTCCATACCCGACATGATCCAAAATCCCGATCATATTTCGGACCGATTCCTTGTCCCTGTTCTGTTCCTCTTCGGTCAGTTTATCCCATTCAACGAGGCAGTCGTGGTGTTTTTTCCGGTCATTGCGCACAGGAGCATACACCCAGTTGTCTTCTATTTTTTCATACATCCAGCGTTGATGTTCCTGTTCTGCCATTCGCAAAACTTCCTCATCGGTAAAAGCGGTGACAGCCTTTCTGTTTTCGTCTTTCAACGTCATTTCGCATTGGATCAGCGCCAGTTTTTCGGAATAGCTTCTTGCCTGATTGAGGTTTGACAGTTTAAACTCTATGGCAAGTTCTTCCCAGGGTTTTGCATTGGGACGTTTTCTCCTGTTTTCATCCATATACTTGACAAATCTTTCATGAATCGCCTTTGCCATCACTCCTTCGAGCGAGTTCTCAATAATCGGCAGCAACAAAATATCCGTAAACTTGCGGTCGTCCAGATGCACGGACATCTGGTTACCCATCGGCAAACCGGAAGGCTGCCATACGCTGTTTTCAATCTTGCTCATTTTAAAGATGGTCTCCATGGAACGCACACCATGTTTGTATTCGGGCACGTAGAGCATCGCCCGGAGGATATTTTCGTCGATAAAGTTTTTTCCTGCTTTTACATTTTCTTTCAGCCGCTCGTCGTGTTCGCACAGACTGCGCAGCAGCAATGCCCGCCGCAGGATATAAGCATTGTCGGAATCATCCCGGCGGTTGGGGCCTGCAATGTCGATGGTTCCTTTGATGCGGCTCGCAAAATCGGGTCCCTTGACATTTTTGAATGTCCGCTGCACCTGTTCGTCGGCGGAACTCATCGGAGCGATGAAATCCCTGAAAGTAGAAGCCGTGCCGCCCGCAAAAACCAGAATACACTTGCCCAGCGGATGTTCGCCGGAAGCGTCTTTGAATTTACCGACCTGCATCGGCATCAGGAAATTCTTGAGCCACTTCAATTCACCGGAATCAAATTCGTCGAAAAAGACTAACGGCAGTTTGTCTTCAAAGACGATGTCGCGCACCTTCTGGAATGCGGCGCCCAGTTCGTCATCGCTGCCAGTCTGCGCCACATTCACCGTGTCGGTCTTGATGAATGCGGTGCCCAGTTCGTCGTCGCTGCCAGTCTGCGCCACATTCACTGTGTCGGTCTTGTTGTTACTGTCTCCGAGGCTTTTGGCGATCTGTTTCACGCCAAAGGACTTTCCGGAACCCGGCGAACCGAATACGGCAATCGAAAGAGGCGTAATGTCTTCACCTTTGGAGAATTTCTTGTTTGCATACGCTTCAATCAGGTTGCGGATATTGTGAAAACCCTCTATCTCGAAGCGGTCGATGGATTTCAGTCCGCCCATTTTCAGAAAGGGAAATCCTTTTCCTTTCAGGCTGTCGTCGCCGTATTTGATGTAGTTTACGGCGAGTTCGTGCATATCTTTCTCTTTCTTGCTGTTGGCAATTAACCACGTGCCCGGGTCAATGGTGTTGCCGTCTTCCAGGACGGGAATCGGTATTAAATTTTCTTCGTCGTCGCTTTCTTTTTCAACGTTGTTATTCTTCAAAATGGGTGTGAGTTGCAGCATCTTTGTTTCGTTTACGACATCGGTAAATTGCCGGGCTGCGGCGGCGACCATTGCAACGAAACCGTTGCCGGAAAGAGGTTTACGCCGTTGTGTGCCTTCGCAGCTTCCATCCGCCAGAACCATCGAAGCGCTCTTGATGATATGCTTGTTTCCGAGTTTTCCCGTTTTTAGGTAAACGACGGCGTCGTCTTCAAAAGGAATGAGGATGTGGGGCGCTTTCAGCAGGTAACTGATAGCCGTGTTGTTGTTCAGTTGCCAAATCAGATTCATGACACTGCGTTCCCACGAAATAGACTTGCTAATCATAGCGCCGTTATTTCGCAGCACATCGGCGTCGAGCATCAGGAAACAGCGGGACGCCACGCTGTTGAAGAGTTCCCTGTCGGGCAAAACGCTGTTTGACGCCCAAAGCGTTGGCGTACGTTTGTCCGGTAAAGAAATGTTTCCCTGACCGTTGTCCAAAATCACATTGTTTGGCAGTTTGACAGCCGTTTTTCCGCAAACCGGTGTAATTTCGTATCCGGAATGTAAGAGAAAGCGAATGGTTTCCAACGCTGTATTCCGGTCGTATGCCTTTTCGTTTTCGGGCAAGTCTTCGTATGGAACAAGACAGGGATGCTCTTTCCGTTCGTCGTTGCGTTCCACGCCCTGTTTCCAGCCTTCGGCGCGACGCTGTTTTGCCCAGACGTCATGCGTGTTTTTTGCCAGCAGTTCGGCTATTTCCGTCACGCCGGCAGGCAGTTTCACTTCACTTGTGTTCACAGGCTGCGGGATGTATTCTGTATTCATATCCAATCATTTAGTATGTTTATATGTTTATAAACCAAGCGATACAAAAGTATGTATTTTATGGAAATCAACGCCAAACAAAATACGGAAAAAATGAATTGATTCATCCTCCGGAAATAATTGGGCTAATCGATAGCTTGTTTTGGACTACTTTTAACGTAATTACGCCCAATCGTCTGTCACGTTTCATTCCGACCTTTGCTATCGGAATGCTAAAAGAAATTGGCAGGAAAACAAGTGACATTGAACATGAAACGAAGGATAAAGATGAATCAAAATAAACGGACAAACAAAGCTTTCGTATGCTTATCCATGTTGATAATAACAGGTTTATGTAGAGTAAATGCTCAGGTATCGGTTTCGGGAGGGTTGAAAGTGGAAGCAAACATACATCAGTTCTGGCTGTATGATTTGGATGTCGTAAGTAAAATGAAAGTCGCTCCCAACCTGGGCTGTTTTGTTGAAATTGAATTGAATGACAAATTTGCCATTCAGCCGGAAGCGGTGTTTTTCTTCAGAAATTCGGGAATCAATCAGAATGACGATTTCCAGCAATGGGGAATGACCGTTCCGATCTATCTGGTTCGGCGGGAGTACATTGACAGCGGTACGTGGTACTATGGAGTTGGCGTCTGTGCGGGATTTGGTTTTAATGCCCGCCTGAAAAATGCAAAAACGGCATTATATAAAAAAAATGAAGGACGAGCCGCCATGAACCGCTGGGATTACGGTATTACTGCCATGCTTGGCTACGAATACGGCAACGGGATACAAATTAATGTCGGACTGCTGCTTGGACTGAATGACCAACTGGATGCCGGTAAAAACGACGCTACGGTGATAAATAAAGTGATCTCTGTGGGCATGGGGTATCACTTTTGAACATCAGCAGGGTCGGGAATGTCATATAGAATGGAAAATGGAGAATGGAGAATGATTCATGTTGCTACGTTAATCCCGTCCTGTTCCCTTTGTCGTGTGTTTGTCTGCGTTTTTCTCTGAAATATTTTGGCATTCATGAAAGAACCTTTATCTTTGCCCGACAATAACAGGACGGAAGCCTTTCTCACACGGTGAGAGAGGCTTTCATACATTCATAAAACGAAAGTACAGCTATGCAACACGTATTACGCAGTTCGACAAGCACTGAAGGCCGCCGCATGGCAGGCGCACGGGCACTCTGGATGGCCTGTGGCATGAAGAAGGAACAGTTCGGCAAGCCGGTGATTGCCATTGTCAATTCATTCACTCAGTTCGTGCCCGGGCACGTACACCTGCACGAAGTCGGTCAGTTAGTGAAGGCCGAAATTGAGAAAGCCGGCTGTTTTGCAGCCGAGTTCAACACCATTGCCATCGACGACGGCATCGCCATGGGGCACGACGGGATGCTCTATTCCCTCCCCTCGCGCGACCTGATTGCCGACAGCGTCGAATACATGGTGAACGCCCACAAGGCCGATGCCATGATTTGCATCAGCAACTGCGACAAGATTACGCCGGGGATGCTGATGGCGGCCATGCGGCTGAATATCCCCGCCGTATTCGTCTCGGGCGGGCCGATGGAAGCCGGGCAGTGGGGCGACCGGAAACTGGATTTGATTGATGCGATGGTCATGGGCGCCGACCCCTCCGTCACCGACGAGCAGATGCAGGAGATAGAAAACGCCGCCTGCCCGACGTGCGGCTGCTGTTCGGGCATGTTTACCGCTAACTCGATGAACTGCCTGAACGAGGCCATGGGACTGGCGCTGCCCGGCAGCGGCACCATCGTTGCCACGCACGGGAACCGTACGCAACTCTTCCGCGACGCGGCGGCTTTGATTGTCCGCAACGCCTTCCGTTACTACTGCGAAGGCGACGCTTCTGTCCTGCCGCTGAGCATCGCTACGCGTGCCGCCTTCCTCAACGCCATGACGCTCGATATCGCCATGGGCGGCTCCACGAACACGGTGCTGCATCTGCTGGCCATTGCACACGAAGCCGGCGTGGATTTCACGATGGACGACATCGACCGGCTTTCGCGCCATACGCCCTGCTTGTGCAAGGTTGCGCCCAACACGCCCCTCTTTCACCTGCAGGACGTGAACCGCGCCGGCGGCGTCCACGCGATTATGGGCGAACTGGCGCGAGGTGGGCTGCTGGACACGTCGGCCGTCCGCACAGACGGGCTGACGTGGGAGGAAGCCCTCCGGCAATACGACATCCTCTGTCCCGGCGTCAGTGACGAAGCCCTCCGGAAATACCGTAGCGCCCCAGGCGGCGGGTTCAGCCTGGAGATGGGTTCGCAGGCAACGTATTATGACACGCTCGATACCGACCGCACCGGCGGCTGCATCCGCGACTTCGCCCATGCCTACTCCGCGGACGGCGGGCTGGCCGTTCTCAAGGGTAACATCGCCAAAGACGGCTGTGTGATCAAGACGGCCGGCGTCGACGAAAACAGCCTGACCTTCAGCGGCCGCGTGAGGGTTTTCCACTCGCAGGAAGACGCCTGCAAAGGAATCCTTTCCGGCCGGGTGAAGGCGGGCAACGTCGTGGTAATTGTCTACGAAGGCCCGAAGGGAGGGCCGGGTATGCAGGAAATGCTCTATCCCACCTCCTACCTCAAGTCCATGCATTTGGACGGGACGTGTGCGCTGATCACCGACGGACGGTTCAGCGGCGGAACGTCGGGGCTGAGCATCGGGCACATCTCCCCGGAAGCGGCGGCCGGCGGCAACATCGGGTTGCTGCGCGACGACGATGTGATAGAAATCGACATCCCCCGCCGCACCATCAACATCCGCCTGAGCGACGAAGCGCTCTCCGCCCGCCGCTGGGCGGAGAATGCCAAGGGCGACAGAGCCTGGAAACCCGTACGCAACCGCCAGGTGTCGAAGGCGCTT
>JAISWC010000245.1 GCA_031271245.1 Tannerella sp.
GCACAGGAATTAGTCAAGACAATGTATCGGCTGACCTATCGGTTGCCAAACTCGCGTGAAACAGTCCGGTCGCCCAAATAGGGGCAGACCCTGCCCCTACCGCCATCACCGCCACAACGGGTAACCCTTACCGCTGTCGTCGCCGGTTCGTCGCCCGCTCCGTTATTTTTTTCCTGTAGAGTTCCAACTGTTCCTCCGTCAATACGGCCGACAGCGCTTTTTCCTTTTCCTGATTCAATGCGGTCATTGATTCGCGAAGTTTCTCGCGGTCGCCCTCCGCTGACTGAAACAGAATCTGTTGAGCCTGGGCAAACAGCAGATTGATCGAATCCACGGGAGCCGTTTGCTCTGCCGTCAGGTTCAGTTCCGCTGTCATCCATTCGGTCGTGCGTTTGGCCATTTCTTCCGCCGTGAAACGCCGGCCTTCGCCGCGCGGCCGGCCTTCCTGCGGCGTCTGTGCGTGCAGGGACAGGCCGATCAGTAGCCATCCTGCAACAAGTAATACTGATTTTTTCATATGGATACAATTTAAATGTCTTTTTCCTCGATGCGATACCCGCTCCGATTGTCAATTTTCACCGTGAATCCTTCCGGTACGAAGACGGAATAGCGGATCACGTCGCCCGAGCGGGTCCAGCTCAGGCGAATGACCTTGTCTTCTACCGGAATGCTGCCGCTGCAAGCCTCCAGGACGATGTCGGTAAAGCGGATCGTGACCGTTTTTGCCGCATAGTCGATATGATGGATACCCAGCACGTCGCGATACAGTACATGACCGATGTAGGCGGCAAAGCCGTGATTGCAGCTGGCATCGTTGTGCATGTGTTCCCACAGGGTGCCGGTACGGTCGGCCATGGCGAAGAAGTAGTCCTGTATCTCCGGCAGCAGTTGCGTCTGCAAACCGTAGCGTGACAGGATGTCCATGCGCAGGTAGTTTCCCATGAAGGCATTGGCGCGGAAGACCGCGGGATACGTGACGGCATCGTCGCGGTCGGGGCCAAACTCCGAAACCAGTTTTTTCCACAGGCCGGGATGCGAATCCGGTGTGGCCACGCCGAAGAAAAAGGCGTAGTACTGGCATACTTCCGTCGTATGACCGGTGATGTTCAGCCGGCCGTTTTCGCGGATGGCCTGGTCGACAAAGAACTCGCCGTTGAACGACTGTTCGAGGACGGTTTGCCTGATCCGTTCCGCCTTCCGTGCCCGGTCTGCGTTCCCGTAGAGCCGCGAGGCGGCGGACAGGGCGGCAGAATAGAGCATGTTGGTCGGATAGTTGACCCCTTGTACGAACTCGTTTGCTTTCGACCATTCGACGAATTTCCAGCCGTCGAGTTTCTCCAGCAGGCCGTCCTGATTTTCAAATCCGGCGAAATAGTCCAGCAGTTTTTCGATCCGGGGTTTCAGGCGGGCGACCAGCGCCGGGTCTCCGCCGCGGACGGCATAGTCTTCCACTTGCAGGATAAACCACATCGACCATTGCGGGATAAAGTTCTCGTCGGAGTGGTCGGCCGGGTAACACATCGGAATCATTCCGTCGGGCAGGTAGCGGAAACGGTCCGGCAGGGCGTAGTTCTCGTAGAAATTGCGGGCGACAGCCGAATAGCCGGTGAACTCCTTTTCCATGATGGCGGCAAAATAGCTGTCGCACAGCCAGCCGGCGCGCTCGCGCGAAGGGCAGTCCATGAAGATGTCGACGGCATTCTGGCGTGCCGTCTGCTTGGCCGCGGCGTAGATGGCATTCAACTTGAAATTGCTGCTGGAGAACGTGGCATTCGGGTTTTCCGGATAGGCAAACTCCCGCACATACAGTTTCTCGATCCGGCAGTCACCCTCAAGCGCAATCACTTTCAGGTAGCGGAAAGTGTAGGATTCGAGCGTCTCGAAGCGATACGCGCCCGGTTCCAGTTCGTAGACAATCTGGTTGTTGATGTCGGCCTGGCGCTGTTTGGTCTTTACGTCTCCGCCGGTCAGCATTTCATCGAAATGGAAGATGAGCCGCGACGGCGCCGAACAGTATACGTGAGCGCCGATGAAGCCCGAACAGTTCAGGCCGAAGTCGAAGGTATAAAAACCGTTCTTTTTCAGCGGCAGCGCTCCCGAAATCAGGGGCGACCGGTTGATGATTTCCCGGCTTTCGGTCACGATTTCCTGCATCTCCTGCGAAGGCGTCGCCTCGAGTTCCGCTTCGAGATAGCCCTTGAAGATGTCGCCGATTTCTTGCAGCGAGCGGTCTTTGTGGTATTTCTCCGGGCGTATCTTTGTGACCGTTCCCGCGGCATAGACGGAGACGGGGTCGATAAGGCCGAATCCGGGCAGCAGGACGTGGCGGGGCAGCAGCTTGACGGGCGGGAAGACGGCCGTTTTCAGTTTCCCGACCGGTTCACCGGCCGAAGTGCGCCAGCGGTCATACCCTTCTTTCATCCGGTAGTATTCCGTAAAGGGCCGCTGAAAACTGTAGCGTTCCACTTTCTGCACACGTTCCTTCAGTTGAAAGACGTCGAAATCGCGATTTTTGCCGGTGGCAAGCGCCACCTTTCCGTCGACAGTCACCTCCGCCAGCAGAAACGAGGGCTGATCGAGGGTGTAATAGGTATTGACGTTGTATCCGGCGACCTCCACCGCTACGATGTTTTCGCCTTCCTTCACCCATTTTCCGGCGGAATATTCATCTACCCGGAAATAACCGTGCGCCGCACGCGCCGGTCCGGAACCGACAAATTCACCGTTCACAAACACGCGGTACAGCGTGGAAGCCGTCACTTTCAACTTCACTTCCTGTCCGCTTTTCGCCTGAAAGACGCCCCGGAAACCGAGGTTCAGGTTCATCTCCTTTTCCCGGCCGGCCGCCCAAAGGGGAACGGCCTTTTGCACCAGCTTCCCGTCTTCCGCATCCGAACGCGACGCAGCGCTTGCCCGAAATACGGGAAATGACATAAACAGCAACAGGACAGTCACAGACATCCTTTGCAACAAAACAGCAACTTTTCTTCTATTCATACTCTTTTTATTTGATAAACCAGATACTCTTTTTTTATGGGTATGTGCGCATCCCGTTCTCCCGGTATTCTATCCTGTTTTTCAAAATGGGGCTGTATCCATTCTTCAGGGACGGAAAACGATTTCTTCGCCGTAAATGACGTTAACCGGACATGTAACATACCAATTCTATTTTTATATGATTAAACTTGTTCTCTATATTTTTCCCCGACCTCTCGGGAAAACATGCCGTATTCAACTGCATGGGGGCAAATGTAGTAAAATAATTTGACCCCGAACCAAAAAAAAAAGAATATCTATCTCGAAAAGGGGCGCCTTTGACTGCGTCGATTTTCAGTTCAGACGGTCGCGAAACAGGAAGGTGATTCGCAAATCCTCAACGGTAGCAGCGGAAATCTCCAAACAGCCACTCTATTAACTGCCAGCTCCTAACTGCTAACTACCTGTTTATGTACAAAACCATACCGTGTGCCATATTTAACGCGATGCTAATCAGAGATTCGGATTCCGGATATTTTTCTATCTTTGCGCCTGTAACTTTTTGATTTTATAGCTATGGCAAAAGATAAACGTGCAAGAAAGAAGAAATATGTCAACGTTGCCGAGCAGCAAAAACAACAGGAAATACAGTACAAAAAGTTCTTTTTTGACAAACTGCAGAACCTGTGCGGGCAAATAGGAGACGTGTCGTTATACTCCCTGATTCCTCTGGTGGAGAAAATTCTTATTTACCGGTTTCGGGGCGCTCCGCTCAAAATACGGGTTGCTCCGGGGGCGAAGATACAAAAGATGCTGATGAACGCTTTGGAGAAAACCATCCGGTCGCAGCAGCTTGTCATGAAACTGGAAGTGGTAAAAGAGAGCGGACAAATGATGACGTTTGCCGATTACAGCACAGTAGGCATGGCGTTCGAACATCATTTGACCGCATCCGATACCAACTATCCGGGCAAGGAACGGTTTGCCGGATTTGCCGAACTGCGGGAAGAACGCGAGCGTCTGTACGAAGAAGGCATCCTGAATATATGTTCTATGGCCTGCTGGGTTTTTGACGATATAGGACGAAAATACCTCCATACCTATTCATTTGAAACCTGTATGCCGGCGGTAGATTCCGGCGTCCGGGCGCCGCAGGGCGTCTCCTTTAACAACAGGGAATGGAAAGTCTTCTCGGAACAGGACTTCAGGTTACACCCGGTCATTACGATCGGAACCTGTCCCTTAGAAGTGCGGAAAGTGAAGATCCACGGCGAATTACATACGGCCATACAAATAGGTTCGGTGCGTTACGAGGACGACGTGCCGAAACTGAACCCCTTCATCCTGTCGCCGGACGACCTGCACCTCAGCACCTCCTTTTCCAAAACGGCTCTTCCGGTTTACATTCAGCAACATGCGCTCGACCGCATGAAAGAGCGGCTGGTAACCACGATGCCCTGTTTCTACAGGCATATTCTGCTGGATGCATTCATACGCAAAGAATTTATCCCGATATCCAGAAAACGGCTGTTGATAACCTGTTTCATCGAAAACTTGAAAACAGGTTATTTTGTTGCCGAGAAGGTGGACGGCATCCTGCTTGTCCGGACATTCCTGCTGCTGACCAACGGCGGTACGCCCGAAGGAGACAGGCTGGCGAAACTGACCGGACTGGAAACCGACGACCGGAAATACCTCGCCATCGACACCCTGCAGGGGCTGGCCAATTCCGATATCGAACAGAATGAAACCGTCTGCATGTTGTTTCACAAGGCCGGATGCGGTTCCATTCTGGAACTGTGTAAAAAAATAAACAGCGACCCGGCAAAGATGTGGCTGCTGGACACATCACACCCCAAAAACATCATCGCCGACCTGATGACCGAATACATGAAACCGAACGCCGATAACGAAGAATATGTATCCTGAGCGCGGCATACTGTATTTCGCGCGGCTTACCGGGCGAAAGGCAGTAAGAAGTCGGCGACGATCGGCAGGTGGTCGCTGAATCCGCCTTCGTATTTGAATCCGTAGTACGTGCGTTTCGGCCGTTGTCCCCGCCGGCTTTTGTCTTCCGTCATCAGGAACGGCTCGCCGAATATCCGCGGACTGCCTTTTTTCAGGTATCTTTTCCAGGACTTGCTGACCATCATCTGGTCCAGCTGCGCCCATTCGTCCCGGTATTTATGGCTGCCCTTTGCGTTCAGCGCCGCTTTGTCGGCAAAAAGATTGACCAGTGTCTGTTCGGAGTGTGCGGAGGCGGTCAGCAGCCGGATACTCCTGTCGGCCGGCTCGTCGTTGAAATCGCCCATGACCAGCATATTCGGCGTTTTCCGGATTCGATAGAGCGAGTCGAGCATCCCGCGCAGATGCCGGGCGGCGTCCAGCCGGCTCTGCTCCGTTTCTTTCTCGCCGCCGGAACGGGAGGGGAAGTGACAGACGAACACGTCCAGCGTATCGCCCGTGATGATCCGTCCCCAGACGTGCAGAATGTCGCGCGAACGTCTGCGCCGATTGGTGAAGCGGATACGGCCGGATTCGTGGCCGAGATACCGGAACTTGTCCCGCTGGTAAAGCAGCGCGTTATTGATTCCGCGGCGGTCGTGTCCTTTGGTCATGCAATAGCGGTAATGCTGTGTCTTCAAAGGCGTGCGGGTCAGCAGGTGAATGACGGCGGAATCGTTTTCTATCTCGCAAAGCCCGACCAACGCCGGCGTGTCCCATTCTCCCACGGCATTAATGACGCGGGCGGTCTGTTTCAAATGGGTATAATAGCGGTAGGGCGTCCAGCGACGCGCGCCGGAGGGCAGAAATTCATTGTCGAGCGTATGCGGGTCGTCTTCCGTATCAAACAGATTTTCCACATTATAGAACATGACGCGGAATTCCTGCGTGCGCTTTTCCTGCGTACACGCATATTCCGGCAAAACCAGACACAGCCCGAGGATGAACAGGAGGGGAAAAGTACGCATCCGTCGAATGCGGCTCAAACCGTCGCACGGTTGAATGTTCTTTCCCGCACGCGGCGAAATGGCATCCGACGCTTCGGATGCTTTCCCGCAGGCGGCGAGATGACGTCCGACGCTTCGGAATCTTTCCCGCACGCGGCGAGATAACGTCCGACGCTTCGGAATCTTTCCCGCAGGCGGCGAGATGAAATCCGACGCTTCGGAATCTTTCCCGCAGGCGGCGAGATGACGTCCGACGCTTCGGATTCTTTCCCGCACGCGGCGGCAGGAAATCCGACGCTTCGGATGCTTTCCCGCACGCGGCGAGATGAAATCCGACACCTCGGATGCTTTCCTGCACTGAAACCCGACGCGCCGGATTCCGTAAAAACACGTGCGGCCACTTGGATTGTATCCCATCAGTCTTTCTTTTCTTCTTCCTGATAGACGTATTCATACGCGCCGATGGAGGGAGCGGTGTCGCCCGTCAGCCGGCTGACGCCGTAGCGGTCTTCCGGGAACTGTTCCGAAACGGTGCGGTCGGCCCGGCCGATGCCTGCCGATTCGTTGGCCAGCCGGAAGTCGTATTCGTAAATGTCTTCCTTTGTCGCCGTTTTCAGGTAGGACGGGCTTTTGATAAACAGATTCCGGACGAAACGTTCGTTTTCGATGCGGGCGGTCTTGATAAAACAACTGTTGAAGCGGTAGTTGAACGTGGCGTCATTGCCCTGTTCTTCTCCCTTTTCTTTCGTGAAGAACATCAGTTCACCGCTGTACAGATGCGTCGAATCCGCCGAAAAACTGCCGTCGATGATGCAGTTGTCGAAGTCGGCCTGCAGGAGGGGATAATCCATTTCGCTTTCGTCGGTTTTCAGGTGGTTGGACAGCATCAGGCAGGGACTTTGCAGATCTCTGGACTTCCCGATTTTTTTATAGTTGGCCAGGGTACAGTGCACAAAGCGGTGTTTCCCACCAATCAGAGTGACGGTTGCGTTTGTCGAGTTGCTGAATTCGCTGTCGGAGACCTCTATCCGGCAATTGATGGCCACCAGCAGATGGTCGTCCATGTTCGTGATCTGCGAATGACGGATGTCGATCTTTTTGCGTTCCGGGGTCGATTCCCGGAACACCAGTCCGGAAAAGCCGTTGCGTATGATGACATGGTTCAGCTCGTTGTCGAAACTGGCGGGCGTAAAGTAAATCCCCCTCCACTGTCCCGGCACCCGGTCGTAGGGCAGGGCGATTTCGGCGTAGATGTAATCGAGGCGGTCGCCGCGGAAGAGCACCGGTTCTTCCCGCGTGCCGGCGGCCTTGAGCGTGCCGGCGACAATCAGGCTGGCCTGGCTGTGCATGTAGAACCGGACTCCCTTTTCGAGGGTCAGCGTGGCGCCTTCGGCCACCGTCAGGCTGTCGTACACCAGGTAGGGCAGGTCGGCCGTCAGGACGGTATCTTCCGTAAAGGTCACACCGCCTTTGATCAGGCGGATATCCTGTCCGTAGGCCTGCAAAAGCACCGACTGGCGAATGCCGTTGGTGTAGAACAGGATCGAATCTTCAATCACCGGAGGCTGGTGAGCGCCGTTCGGATCCACCGTCACTTCGACGGCGACATACAGACTGTCTTTCTTCCAGAGGTCAATATCTCTGAACGAATCGCCCTTGCGTCCGTCTACATTGATGCGGAACCCGCTTTTCCCGGCGTTCGCCAGCAGAATGGATTCAATCTTCAGCGTTTCCCCGTTCGGATTATACACCATGAACTGCTTCGTAACGGAGCCAATAGACGAAAAAATCGTATCAAAAGAAAGCGTATCCACCGAAAAACGCAACCGGTGATTCGGATTCACGGAATAGTCGTTTATCCCTTCGCATCCGGTCCACATGCTGAACGCGAGCGTCAGGAGGGCATATAAAACAGTTACTTTCTTCATCGACTGATATACATTAAACAGATTACTTTTCTGTTAAAACGGATTTTTCGTCCGTCTATTATGCCGGAGGAATGTTTTTTAACACCTCGAGCAGATGACGCCACCACAGGTCGACGGTTGCAATCTCGATCCGCTCGTTCGGCGAATGGACGTCGCGCAGGGTCGGCCCAAACGAAATCATATCAAGGTGCGGGTATTTCTCCAGAAAAAGCCCGCACTCCAGTCCGGCATGGATGGCCTTCACCGCCGGTTCTTTCCCGAACAGCCTGCGGTAAGCCTCCTGCGCCGTCCGGAGTATGGCGGAGCGGGTGTCCGGCGCCCAGCCCGGATAGCCTTCGCCCTGTTCCACCGCCGCGCCCGCCAGTCGGAAAACGGCGGCAACCTGGTCGGCCACGGCCGTCTTTGCCGACTCGACCGAACTGCGCTGACTGGTTCCCACCACAATCCGGTTCCCTTCCTTCATCTTTACCGAAGCCAGATTGGTCGACGTTTCCACCAGTCCCTCCATCTCGCGGCTCATCCCCATTACACCGTGCGGACAGGCCAGCAACGCATCCGTCAGCCGGTCGGCCAACTCATCGCCGAAACAGGTTGGGGGAGCCTCGACGGTTTCCATCGTCAGACGGACACCGGGATCTGCCTGTTTCAGTTCGTTTTCCACGTCCGCCGCAAAACGGTTCAGCAAAACACACGCCGCTTCCCGGTCTTCCGGTTTCAGACCGATCACGGCACAGCTCTCGCGTGCAATGGCATTGTGCAGGTTGCCTCCTTCCAGCGCGGCAAGCGCCGGTCGGAAGTCCTTTTTCAGGAGGGAAAGCAAACGAGCCAGCAACTTGACCGCATTCCCCAGCCCCTTGTGAATGTCGCAGCCGGAATGTCCGCCGTTCAGGCCGCTTACGCGCAGGCGGAGATAGTGCAGGTCCGGCGGCGCCGGCTGCGGCTCGCAGACAAAAGTGGCCGTCGTACTTTTGCCGCCCGCACATCCGATAAACAGTTCGCCCTCGTCTTCGCTGTCCAGATTCAGGAGGATATTTCCGGTCAAGAAACCTTCCTTCAGGGCGGCGGCTCCGGTCAGGCCGGTTTCCTCGTCCACCGTGAAAAGACACTCGATCGGCCCGTGCTCCGCGTCATCCGCAGCCAGGAGAGCCAGTTCCGCCGCAATGCCGATGCCGTTGTCCGCCCCCAGGGTCGTCCCTTCGGCGCGGAGCCAGTCGCCGTCGATCACCGTCCGGATCGGATCCGTTTCAAAATCGTGCACCACATCATTATTCTTTTCGCACACCATGTCGAGGTGCGATTGCAGAATCACGACCGGCCGGTTCTCATAACCCGGCGTGGCCGGTTTGCGAATCAACACATTGCCCGCCCCGTCTTTGCGGAGGGGCAAACGGTGTTCCGCCGCAAAGGCTTCCAGATACCGGATGATCTTCTCTTCTTTTTTGGAAGGACGGGGAATTTGCGTCACTTCGTGGAAGTATTTCCAGACCGCTACCGGCTGTAAATCGCTCAATTGTTTCGTTTTTTCCATATACATGTTCTGTTCCTGTCAATTCATACTCTTTTTCACACGCTTAATACCAGCAAGATACAGGCAACGAAGCAAAAAAAAACAGAATTATTCCGAAAATCGTTCGTTCTATTTACCTAAACTTGTATCTTTGCGTCCACAAATATAGAACAAAAATGATTGTCACAATATTATTTGCAATTATAATTCTTATGGGGTGCATCGTTTTGCTCAGTGTCCAGGTGATACTGAAAAGAGACGGCCGGTTTCCGGACATGCACATCGGCAGTCATGCCGCGTTAAGAGAAAGGGGGATTCACTGCGCGAAAACTCAAGACAGAGATGCAGCCGGTAAAAAGAATCTCGCTGAACGAATGAACTTGAATTAAACAGAATATAAATTTCACTCAGTATGAAGAATATAAATTACGTGATTAATGGTGTTTTGGCAGGAGCCATATTGATTTTATTTATTTTGCAGTTTTCGGGGAAAAAGGGCGTGCTGTCGCCCGTGGCGACGACCGCCTCTTCGGAAGAAGTGGTAACCGGTTTTCCGGTGGCCTACTTCAACGTGGATTCCCTGTTGCTGAACTACAACTTTTCGAAAGACCTGAACGAGCAGCTTGTGCGGAAGCAGGAGAATGCCCGGGCAAACATCACTCAACAGGCGCGCAACCTGCAATCCGAAGTGGACAACTTCCAGTACAAGCTGCGCAACGGTGCATTTGCCACGCAGGAACGGGCTGAACAGGAACAGCAGCGAATCCTGAAGAAGCGACAGGATCTGGAAGCGCTCGAGGAAAGACTTACGCAGGAACTGATGGAGGAAAGCCAGCGTCTGAATGCCCAGTTGAGCGATACCATCCGG
>JAISWC010000003.1 GCA_031271245.1 Tannerella sp.
CCCAAATCTTCCCGCCGATAGCCGGAATGACCGTCACGCGGATATAATCGTTTTCCAGCACAACGGTTTCCCACGATTGGGGCTGTCCCTGATGCGCATAACCTTCGTACTTGAAATAGGGGTAAAAGGCGTTATCCGGACGTGGTGTTACGTCGGGGTCGCCGTATGGATACGTGGTCAGTTCGATGGTTTCTTCGCTGACCGTTGCCTGTTGCCCGCAGGAGGCAAGCAACCATGCAATCATAATAACTGGTATACACTTCATCGTGTTCTTTTATTTTTAAATTGTTATTCTATTGTCGTTTAAATGAATATTTATATCACACTTAAGGTGCAAATATACTGTTTTTTTTGAAAAGGCTAAAATTCACGGAACCGTACACTCTTTTTTGATGGAAGTGCGGTAATGCGGAAAAATCATACGCTCCGGAATGTTCCAGGACGAAAAGACCTCCCTCGCGAAGCCATGGGCTGTCCCCGATCAGGCGGGGCAGCTCCGGCAGTTCTTTCAGTGCGTAGGGCGGGTCGGCAAAGACCAGGTCAAAGGCCTGCCCGCGGGTGGAGCGTAGATAGCGAAACACATCTCCGCGTATCACTTCCAGCGTTTCCGTCTGCAACTCGCCGGCCACTTTCCGGATAAACGACGCATGAGCAGGATTCAGTTCCACGGCCGTCACCTGCCGGCAACCGCGCGAAAGCATCTCGAACGCGATGCTCCCCGTGCCGGCGAACAGGTCCAGCGCCGTCATGCCCTCCCAGTCCACCAGGTTTTCGAGGACATTGAACAGATTCTCCTTCGCAAAGTCCGTCGTCGGACGGGCGCCGAACGACGACGGAATCCGGAACCTGCGACGGCCGTATATGCCTCCTATGATTCGCATTCGAACAGGAAAACCATATCCGGCGGGACGCGGGTTGTCGCCGTCCCCGCCGTCGTCCGGGGCGATTCCACCGGCACGATGTGATTCACATATTTCTGCAGCGTCTCCTTCAGTTCCCCATACAGCGATGCCGGCGCAAAAAGCAGCAGCCGGTCTTCTATCTGGTCCATCCCCGTATACTTCCAGATATATAATATGTAGTAGAGAAGGTCGGCGGCGTTCCCGGTGTCGAACGAATTGAGAAACGTCAGCGCACCCTTGTCGTAACAGGCAGCATCCGTGATGTTTTCGTGTACCGACACGAACAGCTGTTTCCGGAAACAGGACAGGTTCTGTTCCCTCCAGCGAAGCAGCGCCGGCGTGAGGGCATGGGTGAACTGCGGACGAATCAGCGAACGGCAGCAGAAGGCGTAGACTTCTTCCGGGAGGCCGTACACCATTTCGGCTTCCAGTGCGGGCAGCGGTTCGTGGAGGATTTTGTGTCCCGAAGCGGAGAAAACAAACGACATCAGCGTTTCCTCGTGTTCTTCCGCAAAAACCGGCGCCGGCGTCAGCGCATACAGGCGGTTGACGCATACAATATACACATGCCGGTAGGGATAACTGAAAAAAACGTGCTCGAAGAAAGCGTCTTTCAGCGCCTGCGGATAGGGCGTAACCGGGTCGAAGGCCGTTTCCGCATAGAAGAAACTGCCTTTTTCCGACGGAATGTGGCCGGCAAAAGAAAGTCCACCCGGCCACAACCGGATGGACACTGCATACTTTTCCGCCGAATCAACCGTTAACGTGTCGGGAACGCGAAGCGTCATAAGGCATTGCCTTTACTCCCAGTTGCCTGCGTTGTTGTTGATTTCCTTCACCGAACCGACACGCAAACCGTCGTACTTCTCCAGTTTGGTCGCCACATCTTTCAGATTGACCAGCAGCTGACGGTTCAAATCGCCCAGATAGGTATCATACTTCACGCCGCTTTCGAAGACCTTTACCGTATAACCCGAACTCGAAACCAGCGTCGCCGTATCCATCGAGAAAAGGGCATTCACACCGGCTACCGGCACAATCGCCAGCGAATCCACGTTATAGTTCGCCCCGAACAGGGTGTCTTTGGCCAGTACCCACTGCGTGTCGCGCTTAATCAGTCCCAGCTTGATGGCATCCTTTTCCTTCATACCTTTTTCCAACTGCTCGTCCGTCAGTTCTCCTTCCTTGAGAACAAACGGCAATCTCGTTTCTTTCAAGAACTTATTCAATTCTTCAAAATTTGCAGCATGTACGCCGTATACATTCTTATACTCAATCTGCGCTTTTCGGATGTCAATCAGGCGCGCCTGAATAGCCGTCTCGCGCAATTTCCGCTCCGCGTCGAACTCCATCGAACTCATAATGCTACGGTAGCACATGTATGTCAGCAGAATAACTGCTCCAACTAATAATATTCTCAGTACAATTTTCATATCCTGTTTCGTTTTTGATTTATTTCTTCAAATAATTGTGCTGCAAATATAGAAAAGAATATTTAATGCAGTATCTTTATCGCCCAAAATAATTACATGGAAATGAGAAATAATTTTATTTCCGGCCAAATTGCCCGTCATTTTCCCTTCCGTCCGACGGAAGAACAGGCACTGGCTATCAGTCAACTGGCTGCTTTTTTGCTTTCGGGCGAAGCGCGCAGCGTATTATTGCTGAAAGGATATGCCGGGACGGGAAAAACGTCGCTGATTGGCGCCGCGGTGAGAGCATTGAACGCATTTCAGCAGAAAAACGTCCTGATGGCGCCAACCGGACGGGCGGCCAAGGTCTTTGCCCGGTATGCCGGACAGAATGCCTTCACGATTCACAAAAAGATTTACCGCAAAAAGGGGTTTTCCAACGAACTCGAAGGTTTTTCACCGGCCGCCAACCTGCATGTGGACACGCTGTTTTTTGTGGACGAGGCATCCATGATTTCCAACGATGCGACCGGCAACCGGGCTTTCGGCGGCAGCGGGCTGCTGGACGACCTCGTCCGGTATGTATACGGCGGCGAACGCTGCCGGCTGATTCTGATGGGCGATGCGGCGCAGTTGCCGCCCGTCTCGCAGATCGAAAGTCCCGCCCTCAGCGCCGATTACCTGTGCGGATACCGTTTGCAGGTGCATGAAATCCAGTTGACGCAGGTAGCCCGTCAAAGCGAAGACTCCGGCATCCTGTTCAACGCCACTCTGATACGGAAATGCCTGCAAACGCACCGGCTCGACGATTACCCCACACTGCGCCTTGCCGGTTTTGCGGACGTGCGGAAAATCACCGGCGACGAACTGATTGAAAGCATCTCCGCGGCGTATGACCGCGACGGACTGGATGAAACGGTGATTATCTGCCGTT
>JAISWC010000012.1 GCA_031271245.1 Tannerella sp.
CGTTTCACCTATCCGGCCGTTTTCGGCAGGGACGCCCGCCGGGTCACGCTGGACGGCGAGGGGCTGTTCGAGGTGGCTCCCGATGCCCGCCGTCCCTTCACGGTGCAAACGGCCGGACACGAAGTGACCGCACTGGGTACAACGTTCGACGTATATGCCTACGGCAACAGCGAAGCCTTTGAGACGATCCTGATCGAAGGCTCCGTCGAAGTGGCCGCCCGCGACGAAGCCGGAAACCGTACCGGCGCCCGGCGGATGAAACCCGGATACCGGCTTTGGTTTGACGAACAGACGCGGCAGATGCAAACCCTCCGCGTAAGCACGGACGACTATATCTCGTGGACGAACGGACTGTATCATTTCAACGACATCACCTTTGCCGAGATGGCCCGGCGGCTGGAACACTACTACCGGACGGAGATTATCGTCCGCGATTCGTCGATCATGAACTACCGCTGTACCGGCAAATTCCGTCAGCACGAAAGCATCACCGACATCATGGACGTAGTAAAAAGCGACATGCCCTTCAGCTATTCGTATGACCGGGATTTGAACAAACTGACCATTCGCAAGAGCGAAAAGAAAAGATAATAAACGAGAGACTGAAAACACGAATATTCACCTGAAAAACAGATATGCCTATGGAACATGAGCGAAGAATAGAATGACCGAAAAAAGGCAAAAGCCGGAAAGTATTTGCGGTACTCCCCGGCGCATCAAGCCTTTACACATTGAGTGAAATGAATTATTTTTTTAATCAAAAAACTTGACAGACAAAATTATGAAAAATATTAATTGCAGGTATCAAATACCAAAACAAAAAATCAATAAATTATTGTTTATTATGAAACTTACTATCGTATTACTTATGTTCGTCTTCCTGCATGCGGGAGCCGTTGAAATACACTCCCAGGGAGCCAGGGTGACGATAGATGCGAACCAGGCGACTTTGTCGGAAGTACTGGACGAGATGGAACGCCAGACGGAATACCTGTTTTTCTACAACAAGAAAAACGTGAATGCCGGCAAGCGCGTGAATGTAAATGTGAAAGACACGCCGGTATCAGAAGTGCTGGATGAGACGCTGGACGGAGACGTAGCCTACACTATGGTCAACGATCACATCATTTTATCCAAGAAGGAAGAAAAGGGGATCGCCTCCATTCTTCAGCAGACTAAGCGCGTGACGGGAACCGTAACGGATTCCAGCGGAGAAGCCGTGATTGGTGCGAACATTGTGGAGAAAGGCGCGGCAGCGAACGGCACCGTGACCGACGCGGACGGGCGATTTTCGCTGAACGTCGCGGAGGGCGCCGTGCTGCAGGTGTCGTATATCGGATATGTCACCCAGGAAATCAAGATCGGACAGCAGACCACCCTGCACATCACGCTTGCGGAAGACACGCGACTGCTGGAGGAAGTGGTGGTGCTGGGCTACGGCGCGGCGACGCGCAAGGCTGACCTGTCGGCTGCCATCGGAATCGTGGAAAATATGGAATCGCTTAAACTGCGGCCTGTTTCCGGCGTGACGGAAATGCTTCAGGGACAGATTCCGGGCGTGACGGTGCGCAATAACGGCGGCGACCCGACGTCGGGAGCCTCCATTACGATTCGCGGACAGGGGTCTAAAGCCGGGGAAAGTCCCCTGTGGGTAGTCGACGGCGTTCCCGGAGGCCCGTATAACGTGAATGACGTGGAATCCGTCGTCGTCCTGAAAGACGCGGCTTCGGCGGCTATCTACGGCGCTTATTCCGGGTCGGCCGGGGTTATCCTGGTGACGACGAAGAAGGCTAAGGAAGGCAAGCCGTCCGTCTCCTACGAAGGAACTTACGGTTTTACGCAGGCGACCAACCTCCCGCAAAGCCTGACGATCGAAGAGGAACGGCGCGTCCGCGAAGCATCGCTGGCCGCCATCGGCGCCGCTTTGCCCACGGGCTGGGATGTGTCGAAAAATCCGTACATCGGCCAGACGCGAACGGACTGGATCGACGCCATCTTCCGCACGGCGCTCTTCCAGCGGCATAATGTGTCCATCAGTACGGGAACGGAACATTTCAAAAACCGGCTCTCCCTTCAGGTTAACGACAAACAGGGTACGCTGATCAGTACGTTCAGTAAAAGTTTTGGCCTGAACTATGACGCATCCTACAACATAAGCAAACATGTACGTGTCCGGGAAAATTTCCACTGGAGTACGGGGAGTAACCGGGGGACAAACACGGACAGCGGATACGACGGCGCCATTATTCTGGCTCTGATGATGCCCCGGAATGCGGAAGTCCGTTACGCGGACGGAACGTATGGCGGCTCGGCGCCGAAAGACCCCGAGTATGCGGCGCAGTACGGGAGTAATTTTGCAGACATACACGGCGACGTCATTAACCCGGTACGGGTGCTGGAAGCGGAAAACCAGTATAAAAGGCCGTCGAACATCACTTCGTCTACGTTTTTTGAAATCATTGATCCCATTCCCGGCTTGAAATTTACCAGCCGGTTTACCTACCGGCTGAATTACAATTTCGAAAAAACTTTTGAGCCAAGACGCACCGAACCGGGAAAGCCCTCACTCAATAACATCCTTTCGTACAAAGCATCACGCGGATACAGTTGGGAAACCGAAAATACCCTTAATTATGACCGGAGTTTCGGAGACCATGCGCTCGGCGCACTTGTTTCCACGACTGCCAATGAGCAGCGCGGCAGAATCTTTTCCGTCAGCGCACAGGGCTTCGAGAATGAGGACGCGATTTATCAATATTTGAATTACGCGGATCTTATCCGGTCTCCCTCGGACGACTATAATGATCCCGACAACAATGTCGCGGTTGTCGGACGGCTGTCGTACAGCTATGCCAACCGTTATTTTGCTACCGCATCCTGGCGCCGCGACTATGCCGGCCGGTTGCCGGAAGACAAAAAGTTCGGCGACTTCCCGGCCGTTACCGCAGGATGGAAAATATCGGAAGAAGCCTTCTTTCCGAAAAACAGCACCCTTACGCATCTGAAAGCAAGGGGCAGCTGGGGAAGAATCGGGAACCTGGGTTCGATCGGGTATGCGTATGGAAACCCCACACTGAATATTACCGCGGCCGACCATGTAGGCGAACAGGTGGGAATCAATACGCCGCCCGTGTCCGGAATAAACAATGGGACGGCATTCAACCCCTTCCTGACATGGGAAACGTCCGAACAGACCGATTTTGGACTGGATACGGAATGGCTGGACGGAAGACTCTCGCTTTCCGCGGATTATTTCCGGAAAAGAACCTACAACTTAATCAAGGATCAAGATACCGGATGGCCGTCCTATATCGGCCTTGCCGCTAAAAAGATTAATGAAGGGGAAATCAGGAACACGGGATTTGAATTTTCACTGGGATGGAACGACCGGATCGGGAAGGCGACGAGTTATTTTGTGAACGCCAACTTAGCCACGCTGACCAATAAAGTGCATGACATCGGCCCGGCAGACCCGAACACCGGCGAAAAGCCGGTCTGGATCGAAGGCGACAGTTTCCGCGGCATGCTTTATCCTTACCGTACCCGCGAAGGCGATCCCCTGTACAGCTACTGGCTGGTCGAAACCGACGGCCTGTTCCAAAGCGATGCGGAAGCGGAGGCCTACAAGGATAAGGACGGTAACCGGATTCAACCCAACGCAAAAGCCGGCGACCTGAAATTTATCGACCAGAACGGCGACGGTAAAATCAACGACGACGACCGCGTGTATATGGGCGCTTACTATCCCGACCTGACCTACGCGCTTACGGCCGGCTTCTCGCACAGGAACCTGTCCTTCAGCGTCATGTTCCAGGGAGTGGCCGGAGCCAAAGTCTTCCAGGCATGGAATTTAACGATGTTGAATGAATCCCAGCTCAATTTCAACCGCTGGAACCGGATTCTGGACGCCTACCCGAATACGAACGACGTACCCCGCCTCTCGGCCAGCGATTTGAACAACAACTTTACGACCAATTCCGACTGGTATCTGGAGGACGCTTCGTACCTGAGAGTTAAAAACATCCAGTTTGCGTACACGCTCGACGATCTTTTGCACAGGGCGTCTCTGTTGCGGGACAGGAGGAGTTCGCTGCAGACTTACGTCAGCATCGACAATCTCTATACCTTTACCAAATACACGGGCATGGATCCCGAAGTGGGCGGCAAGGGAATGGACCAGGGACGCTATCCTGTGCCGCGGACGATTTCACTGGGCATCAAACTTACTTATTAATCCTTTTAATGAAAAGAAAAATGAAACATTATATTATTATCAGTTTATCCATTGTTGCAATGGTTTGCACTTCGTGCAGTGATTTTCTGAATGTAACGCCGGAAAAAAGTCCCAGCGAGGGGACGTTTTTCCTGACGGATAAAGACGCGACCGATGCGCTCGCCGATGTTTACAGGATATTCGGCGATGTAGAGCCGTTTCAGGGACGTGACATATACTGGGAACAGGCCGGCAACGACGACCTGATATTAGGGAGAAGCCGGGGCGAAGACTATAACAACTTAGTCAATTTCACTTTTACGGGAAGAGAATCCCCACTCCGGAGCATGTGGGAAAAATGTAACTTAACAGTTGCAAGAGCCAACTGGGTTATCTACCGGCTGTTGAGGAAAGGCGAGCTTAGTCCGGTAGAAAAGATACGGCTCGGCGAAGCATATTTCTTGCGTGCCTTCTGCCATTTCTACATCGCTTACCGTCACGGACGCGCCGACCAGGGCGTGCCCTTCGACCGCTACGAGGATTATGACCCGTATGAATACCAGATTCCCGAGCAGCGCGCTTCGGTCATGGAGAACTACGACCTGATCGTTCAGGATCTGGAAACGGCCGCCTCGTATCTTCCCTTCTTCGAAGATTACGGCGAAGAGGACTACGGCCGTGCGCACCGGGTTGCCGCGTGGGCCTACATAGTCAAAGTCTATGCCTACTGGGCGCAGCACGACGCCTCCAAATGGGCGCTGATTCCGCCGCTGGTCGACCGCATCGAGTCGGAAGGCAGGAGAGGCCTGCTGGACAACTATGCCGACGTATTCACCATTGCCAACGAATGGAGCAGGGAATACATCTGGTCCATCAATTCGTCCGGATACAACGAAACCGGCAGTATCATGCCCGGCGTAATGCTTGAAAACAAGGGCTGGGGAAGGTATAACGGCTGGGGATTCTTTAAGCCGACGCTCGGACTTTACGACGAATTTGTCGAAGGCGACAAGCGGCGCCGCGTCACCATCCTGGAATACAACGACGAGTTCGTTTTCTTCGGTGAAACCCGCAGGTATTATTCCACCTCCGACCTCGAATCCGGCTTCCAGTTTTCCAAATACATGGAGCCGTACACCTACGGGACGGTAGTCGACGGTATCGGCATTTCCGACGTCATTGGTCCGGCGTTTCCGACGACCGACCTGAACATTCCGCTGATACGTCATGCCGAAATGGTGCTGTTCAAGGCCGAAGCCCTGATTCAGCAGGGGAACGGCGCTGCGGCGGCAACCGAGTTGAACCGCCTCACCCGCCGTGCCGGACTGGGCGACGTCTATTCCAACGCCACGATGGACAACCTCAAGCACGAGCGTCGCTGCGAACTGGCCGGCGAGTTGTCCGACCGCCTCATGGACCTGAAACGCTGGCAGGAATGGGACAGGCTGAGCGCACCGCTTATCGGACGGCACCACGAGGAACGGGATAACCCGGAATCGCCCTGGACGCCGGTCGAAATATGGCCGGCAAGGAAGTTCAACCCCGCTACGGACATTGTGTACCCCTACAATCCGGACGACGTGGTCAAGGCAGGAGGGAAACTGAAACAGAATCCGATCGACTGAAAATGATCCGGGACAGAAGTGCCTGTCTGCATCTTCTGTCCCGGTTTTTTTATGAACGATGAAGTATGAGATATGATGTATGAACCCGGATATACTGTGTATCTTTTCTCTCGGACTCTCCGGGAAGGAAGATACACTGTAAATGGAATTGGAATATGAATAGTATTAAGGGATGCGAAATAAATAAGCTATAATCGTTTTCCGGTGTCCCGTCAGGGACATGGAATCGAACCGGTACATGCTATTTATTTCGCGTGCCTAAATGATAAGAAACAGAAAACGATGAGAACAAAAATTATGTTGAGTATTTTGGCAGCGTGGATGTTCGGTTGCATTTGCGAACCGGACAATGAAAACAGTGCAGCGAAAATACAGCCTGTCCCGCTTGAGCGCATTGTCACAAAAGGCGAACTGGCGCTGCGTATCGAAAAAAATTTCGACCGGCTCGAAGAAGGCAAGTACAGGCCTGACAGCGTTTTCCTCACGGAAGAACAGTCCGGCGGCTGGCCGGGCGATACCGAAGGCCGCACGATACTCGGATTGACGCTCGATGCCAGAGCGTCGAAAAGGGAACCTGTTTATTTGCAGGAAATTATCGAACGTATTCCCCGACACCTGAATCGGGAAGGATATATGGGCCCGATATATGAAGACGCGGTGAACGAACAGCAACTGTCGGGAAACGGCTGGATGCTGCGCGGCCTGTGCGAATATTATGAATGGAAAAAAGATGAAAAGGTACTCCCGTTGATTGCTTCTATTGTCAACAACCTTTTTGTGAAAGGGAAGGGGTTTTACCGGAAATATCCGATAGACCCCGATGCATGGAAAAGTATGAAAGGCGCCGAAGCGGGAAGTATTCAAAAGACGGCGGACGGATGGATGCTTTCTTCGGATATCGGTCATGTGTTTGTCGGCATGGCAGGCGCGATTCATGCATACAAGCATTTGAGAAGTGAAGCATTAAAGGAGGTAATCGAGGAGATGATGTCCCGTTTTCTGGAAACAGACCTGGTGGGAATCAGGGCGCAGACACATGCAGCGCTGACCGCCTGCCGCGGTTTGATAAGATATGCCGAAATCACCGGGGAACGGAAATATGTCGACGAGGCCGCCAAACGGTGGCAATGGTACCGGCAAAACGGAATGACCGAAAATTATGAAAACTACAACTGGTTCGGACGCCTGGATACATGGACGGAAGCGTGCGCGGTCATCGATTCGTACATACTGGCCGTTCAGTTGTGGCAACATACGCGCGAAGCACAGTATCTGCATGATGCCGAACTGATCTATTACAATGCCATTTGCCACTTGCAACGCCATAACGGAGGCTTCGGCTGTGATAACTGTCCGGGGAAAGCCACGCAGGATTCCTGTCTTAAAGTGCATATACCGGAGGCGCACTGGTGCTGTACGATGCGTGGCGGCGAAGGGTTGCCGCGTGTGGCGGAATATTCCTGTTTCGCCGAAGGGAGCGATGTTTATATTCCTTTCTTTCATGAAAACGAACTGTCTTTGCCCGCCGGTCTCAGGATGCGGCAGCATACCGCCTGGCCTTTCGAAGGTAAAGTACGCTTTGTGATAGAAGAGAATACCGCCGGCGCCATCGCACTGCATCTGAGAATACCCTTGCGTACCACTCGACACCGGCTCAGGTATAACGGAAAAGAATATCCTTTCGACCGGGAAAAACAGTTTGCTGTTCTGAAACGCAAATTTAACGCGGGAGATGAAATAGAATGGACATTCGATCCGGTCGTGGAAATATCCGGCGCCCGTACCGGCAATACGGAACAGGGACAGGTCGAAGTATTTTATGGCCCCTTAATGCTGGGATGTGAACATGGTGAGGCCGTAAAACTGACGGAAAAAGACAGCATTATCCCCGTCGGGACGGCCAGCTTCAAGCTGGAAGGCAAAGAAATTTACTTTACGCCGCTTTATCATCTGATGGATCCTGCAGTGTGGAACAATACCGGGTACAAAAAACAAATTCTTTTTTAGTGGTTAATGGTTAATGGTTAATGGTTAATGGAAGGCCGCTGTCTTTGCAGCATGGCAGAGGAAGTCCGAACGGGAGCATTCTTGATAAATAATTATATAATATGTAAAATGAAAATAGTAGAGAAGAAAATGAAGTTTATATTATTGCTGCCGGTACTTTTCATTGGCGTGGGACTTGGCGCACAGAACAGCGCCATCAAAGAAAACAGCGGAGTTGCCGCCGGCTTTCCGGAGCCGGTATCCGTTTACTGCAACTGGGCGGCTTACGACGAACTGTCGGACAGTATCCGGCTGACGGAAGCGCTGGCCATGCGCGAGTTGAACGAAATCCTCCGCTTGCGTCGACAGGGCGTCCGCGTGGATTATTACCTGATGGACGCTTTCTGGTTCGAGCCGGACGGCGCTTACCGTACATGGCGTAAACCCGACTGGCCTGACGGTCCCGACCGCTGGCTGGAGGCCTGTAAAGCCAATCATCTCAAACCCGGCCTGTGGTTTTCCACCAACTGCCTGATTACGGGCACTGATGGCGAGCTGTTGAAAGCGGCGCCGGAATGGGCTAATTCCCTGGCGCCCGATAAACGCCGTTATAGCCTCTTCGAAGGAGATTACTTCAATCACCTGATGGAAACGCTGCAACTCTATGCCGACAAAGGCGTCAAACTGTTCAAGTTCGATTTCACCGATTTCGGAGCCGCTACCGAAGAAGCCGGGAAGAAATGGACGGCCGGGGAAATCGTGAACAGGAATCAGCAGGCCTTTCTGCAGGCGATGAAGAAGTTCAGACACCGCAATCCGGATGTTGTCGTCATCGCGTACAACGGTTTCGGCGGCAATCAGGGGGGCACCGTCGTTCCGTTCCCGGAAACGATCGACACGCGCTGGCGCTGGCTGGAGATTTTCGACGCCCTGTACTGCGGCGATCCCCGCCTCTCCGACGTGCCGATGATGAACTTCTGGCGGTCGAAAGACCTCTATTCCGACCACATGGTGCGCCAGTACCTGTATAACGGCGTGCCGTTAGCGCGAATCGACAACTTCGCCTCGCTGCTGGGCCTCACCGGAACGTGCTATCATCGCGGCATCACGGCCTGGAAGGGTACCGTCGTCCTGTCGTACGCGCGCGGCGGATGGCTGAACAGCTATAACGGCAGCCTGGAATTGCTGAGCGACGCCGACGCGGCCTGGCTCGCCCGCGTACAGCAGACCTGGATGCCGCTGCAGCAGTTTGGGCATACGACCGTCTGGGGCGACGTCCCCGGAACGGGCCATCCGTACGGTTACAGGTCGGAAAATACGGAGGGCATCCTGTTCACGGCGGTCAATCCGGGACACATCGAGCGGGAAATCGACCTGCCGGCGGAGACGGTCGGACGTATCCTGTTTCATGACAGCGGCTTCCGACCGGCGATTCGGAACAACAAACTGCTGTTAGGCCCGGAACAGTTAGTCGTGATCGGATTCGGAAAATATGCTTCCGGGCAATATGACCTGGGAACGGAGAACGACGTGATTATCCCGACGGAATCCAAACGTCTGGAAGCCGGGGTGAAGCGTATCGACGACCATTCGGCGCAGGTGTCGGTCCGTCCTCCGCGCGACGGTAATCTGCACGTGTTCTTCACCCAGTGTAATAAGAAGGGCGTTCCGGTACGTTCGTATGGAGGAACTCCGCCCGACGGGAGGCCACTGGACAAGCTCCTGACCCTCTCGGCGCGGCAGGGGAAGAAAACGATTCCCATCCGGATCGAATACGGCAAGATAATCTGGAGCGGACTTTCGTGGGCGGCAGGCGAGATCGCCGCCGCGGACGTCAATCCGAATAAGCCGGTAGAAATCACGTGTACTGCCGAAAACGGCGAATCGCAGTATTTCAAAATAGAGGTTTACGCCACAAATTTTTTATCAACAAATTAAAATATATGAAAAAGAAAATCGTGTTAATTCGCGGACAAAAAGAAATTACGTTGTAAAAATGAATATATCTAACGTATGAACATGAATAGATTTATTACGACGGCAATGATTATTGCCGCTTATTGCGCCGGTACGCTATCGGCGCAGGAGAGAACGAATAACGGCGGATTACCGCGTTTTGCCGTGATCTCCGATATTCATTTCGAAAACAACCGGGGCGAGGGCGCCAAAGTCAAAGTGCCCAGGGCGTTGAAAAACCTCCTTGGCAAAACGCCCCGTGTCGATGCTGTCTTTGTAGTCGGCGACCTTACCGAGCGTGGAAAAGCCGAAGAATATGAACAGTTGGTTGCCGCTTTCGGCGACAGGAGCAATGTGCCGGAAGGCGTCGACGTATATTTTATGCTGGGATACAACCACGACGTCCACGCCGGGGAAAACTGTTTGGAAAATTACCTGACCATCGTAGGTCAGCCGCTGTATCATTATGTTGAAATCAAAGGTTATCCGTTTATCGCCATCAGCGAATGGGGCGCTGACGCCGTCCGCAGCGATGAAGCCCGGCAGTTCCTGTCGGACAGGCTGGAGGACGCCGTCCGGAAATATCCCGGGAAACCGGTTTTCGTGTTCACGCATCTTCCGCCGCGGAACACCTGCTACGGGTCGTCGGAAAACGACGGAGATTTTGGTTCGAACGCGCTTTTGCCCGTGTTGAATCAATATCCGCAGGCGATTGTGTTTACGGGACATACGCACTTCCCGCTGGGTGACCCGCGCTCGATTCATCAGGACAAATTTACCACTGTTAACGACGGCGGCACGGCATACAGCGAAGTGGAACCCGGAGTGGTCGACATCGGCATCCATCCCGAAAATTACGAATACGTGACCGAAGGCGTCATTGTGAACGTGACGGCAGACAATGACGTCGAAATCGAACGCTGGGACACTTACCGCAACGAAGAAATCCTGCCGCGATGGCTCGTCGAAGCGCCTCACGACGGTAGCCGTTTCACGTACAAAAATCGCGACGGCTTTCCGGCGCCGGTATTCCCTCGCGGAACCCGGCCGACGGTAAAAAATACCGGCGGCAGCGCCGTAGCCGTCACCTTCCCGCAGGCTGCGGACAATGACGTTGTGCATCATTACATAGTAGAAATAAAGGACGACAGACAGACGGTCGGGTCTTTCCGGATATTTTCGCAGTATTACCTGAGCAGCCACATGCCGAAACAGCTTACCGTGAACTTCTCCGATCTGCCTGCGGGTAAAAAACTTACGGCGCAGGTGAAGGCGGTAGATTCTTACAACAATCAATCGGCGCCCGTCGTAAGCAAAACGTTCCGCATCCCCGCGTCGAAGAATAAGAATAGTGTAAATAAATAAAATAGAATTATGATAAAAAAAATGATTTTAAGCATTGCCATCACAGCGATGGCGACATTGAACAGCACGACTGTTTATTCCCAGAAGGGAAAACAACCCGCTCAGAACATTACGGTGATGCAACTCGGGCAGGAAACGATTTATGCGATCTGTACCGCCTTCCCGAAAGATAAACTCGAAATCTATTCGCTGTACCTGAACAGCGGAAAATCGACCGTCACATTGATCGGAGCCGAAGAAACTCAACTGAAATGGGCGCAACATCCCACCTGGAATGATTCCCGGTATACCCAGTTAGTAATTGATATTCCGGATTCGCTGTATGACAAACGTAAAAACGAATATGCCTGGGTGTTTAAAATAACTTTCTGAAGTTCCGGAGAGTCCTTTATTAATTCGTCGCACAATGAAAAAAAGTATACTATTATTTATTGTTCTTCCGGCGCTCCTGAGTTGCAGCCGGGACGTGCGCCATGATTCCGTCCTGTCGCAGGAGGAGGTGGAGCAGGGATTCGTTCGCCCGCCGGCCTCGGCGCGACCCCACACGTGGTGGCACTGGATGAACGGGAATGTAACGAAGGAAGGCATCACTGCCGATCTGGAAGCGATGGCCGGCGCCGGTATCGGTGGCGCACAGATTTTCAATGTCACCGGAGATATCCCGCAAGGGCCTGTCCTGTTCAACAGCCCGGAATGGCTCGAAATGATAAAACATGCCGACGCCGAAGCCAAACGCCTGGGATTGGAACTGTGTATCCATAACTGTGCAGGCTGGGCGAACAGCGGCGGGCCGTGGATTACGCCGGAACACGGCATGAAAACCGTGGTCACGAGCGAAACGCGGCTCAAAGGCCCGGCGCAGGTGACCGCCGCGCCGCCGCAACCCGAAACTTCGCAGGGTTTTTATCGCGACATCGCCTTGCTGGCCTTCCGTACGCCTGCTACGGACGACTCCGGCGGCCCGCTGATTGCCGGCCTGAAGGAGAAACTGTTCTACGAACGGCTCGACGTCCCGTATGAAATCCCCTCCGCCGTATCTCCGGAAATGATGATCCCGCAGGACGGCGTCGTCGATCTGACGGACAAACTGCTTGCCTCCGCCGGGACGCCAACTGCCTGGGAAGCGCCGGAAGGCGACTGGACTATCCTCCGGGTGGGTTATACGGCCAATGGCCGCAGGAATCATCCCGCACCGCCCGAAGGTGTCGGGCTGGAATGTGACAAGCTCAGCCACGAAGCCGTCAAGACGCACTGGGACGGACATATCGCCCGGATACTGGCAGCGCTTGGGAAGACGGACGGACCGGACAGGCAGGGACTGAACAATGTGCTGGTCGACAGCTACGAAGTCGGCGCGCAGAACTGGACGCAAGGGTTTGAAAAGGAATTTCAGGCGCGCTGCGGCTATTCGCTCCTCCGCTTCCTGCCCGTATTCACGGGGCGCATCGTGGAATCACCTGAAGTGACGGAGCGCTTCATGTGGGATTTTAGGCGCGTGACGGCCGACCTGTTTGCCGAAAACTACGCGGAATATTTCGGGGAACTGGCGCACCGCTCCGGTCTGCTTTTTTCGGTGGAATGTTACGGAAACAGTCCGTCCGACGACATTCAGTACGGCAGTTACTGCGACATCCCCATGGGCGAGTTCTGGGTCGTCAGCGGCCACAGCGCGAACAGCGGCAACGCCCGACTGCCCGCCTCCGTAGCCCACGTATACGGCAAGAAAACAGTCGGTGCGGAAGCCTTCACATCCTCGTCCGAAGCCGGCAAATGGCTGAAAGACCCGTTCGACCTCAAGGCGCAGGGCGACGCGGTTTACTGCGACGGCGTCAACCGGATGATTTACCACCGCTACGCCCACCAGCCCTGGACAGCTCCGGCGCGCTATCCGGGTATGACCATGGGGTCGCACGGCACGCACTTCGAACGCACGCTCACCTGGTGGAATCAAGGCCGGGAGTGGCTGCGCTATCAGGCGCGCTGTCAGTACCTGCTTCAGGAAGGACGTTTCGTGGCAGACGTGTTGCTTTATTGCGGAGAAAGCGCCCCGAACGGGCTGAAAGGTGTCCGGCTGCCGTACGGATACGATTACGACGGATGCGACACCCGCGCATTGAAAATGCTGAAAGTAAAGGATGGTCGCCTGGTATTGCCGTCGGGCATGAGTTACCGTATGCTGGTGTTGCCTAACGACCCGGTCATGTCGCCGGAGATACTGGAAATCCTCCGCCGGCTGGTTCGCGACGGGGCTGCGGTCGTCGGGAAAAACAAACCCGAACGCGCTCCGGGTCTGCGCGGTTATCCGGCATGTGACGCCAAAGTGAAACAATTGGCGGACGAAGTCTGGCCGGAGGTGATTTCAAACCGGTCGCCCGGTGAAGTATTGCAGTCGCTGGGCGTGCAGCCCGACTTCAACGCCGTCGAGACGGATATACTGAATTATATCCACCGTGAAATCAGCGGAATGGATGTTTATTTCGTCGCCTGTTCGGATCGGAAAGGGGTGGAAACGGAATGTACATTTCGCATAAGCGGCAGGGCGCCCGAGTTCTGGCATCCCGATACGGGCGAGATGGAAGATGCAGCTGTATATACGGAAAAAGACGGCCTGACAACCGTGCCGGTACGTTTCGGTCCGTCGGGTTCGGTCTTTGTCGTTTTCCGCAAGCCGGCCGCCGAAGACCATGCCGTAGCCGTGAGGTACGTCGCCGCCATTCGGGACACCCCGAAGTCCGCCGGCGACTTGCGGATTGTGAAGGCGGAATACGGATATTTTGCAGATGAGAGCATCTGGAACTGCGCGAATGTAACGGAGATTGTCCGCCGGGCGGTAGCCGGCGGACAGCGGGTCATTCACGCCTCCAACGACCTTATGGGTGGAGACCCTGCCGCGGGTTACTACAAACAGTTGCGGATAGACTATCACGCCGGCGGTGCGGACAAACAGGTAAAAGTAATCGAGAACGAAAGTGCGATGCTGCCTGCGGATGCTGAAATCGTCAGAGCGTACTACGGTGTCATCGCTAATGTTCCGGAAAGTGAACCGTCGCCGCAGACGGTGGACATTACGGCCAAAATAAAGGAACTCGCGAAGGATGGCGCTGTGGTGGCGATGGTAAACGACGCCCTGGCGGACGGTGAAAACCCGGCGCCCGGGTCAAGAAAGGAAGTCCGTGTAGCGTATCTGTACAACGGAGTGCGCGGCTGGGCGAAAGCGAATGAATACCGGATACTGAAGCTGCCGGCCGAATCCGGCGACGCCGTACCGGCGCCGCTCTATGAGCTGTACGCTGCGGAAGGCGGCCATCCGGAAATTAACGCCTGGAAAGCTGGCGTTTTCGAAGTAACGATGGCCTCCGGCAAGACGTTCAAAGCCGAAACCGGCAGTCTGCCGGACGTCATGGAACTCGGCGGCCCGTGGCGGCTGTCCTTCCCTCCCGATTGGGGCGCGCCGGCGCACGTGAGGCTCGACAAACTGATCTCCTGGACGGAACATCCGGATACCGGCGTGAAATATTTCTCGGGAACCGCCGCCTACGACAAAACCTTCCGCTGGGAAGCCCGGCCGGATACCGGTTTTCGTGTGATACTCGACCTGGGACGACTCAGCCATTTTGCGGAAGTTACGCTGAACGGCAAAACCTTCCCGACGCTTTGGAAACCGCCTTATTGCCTGGACATCACAGAGGCCGTTCGAACCGGCGAAAACACGTTGCTGGTAAAAATCACAAACCTGTGGCCGAACCGCTTGATTGGCGACGAACAGTTGCCCGACGATTGCGAATGGGACGGCTCCCACCTGAAAGAGTGGCCACAATGGGTGCTCGACGGCAAGTCAAGCCCGACCGGACGATATACGTTCACTACCTGGCGCCACTGGCGCAAAGACGACGCCCTGCTACCGTCGGGACTGTTCGGCCCGGTACAGGTACGACAAGTGAAACGGATAAAAATAAAGTGTGGGTGATTGAACCGGACGAAGAGCGGCCTGACGGACGGCACGCTGAGCGCGGGAGGCATGCCCGGCATTGCCGGTAGCCGCCTGAAGGTGTTTCCCGACCTGCCGGGCGACGGCGTGTACTTCGTTAATGCCGACGGCGGGGAATACAAGGTGACCACACTGGTGGAAAACAAGCCTGCCCGTCTGATCGTGATGCTGCCTTCGCTGCCTCCCGGCGCTTATACGCTGGAAGTACGCACCCATTATACCAGCAGCAACCCCGGCAAGTAACTCCGCAAGGCGCAATTTGCCAAACCGCTGAACATCTAATGAGGTAGCGTGTCGAAGGAGCCTTCGAGTCCCTCTTGAAGGAACCTTCGACACTCCCTCGAAGGAGGCTTCGAGACACTCTCGAAAGAAGCTTCGAGTCCCCCTCTAAAAAAGCCGGGGAAAAACCTTTTCACGGGACATTCAAAAGGGTGCGTGACAAAAACACAAATGAATTATCAACTTTACAAAAACAATGTTTTACGCAGGAATCAACAAAATCTTTGTTTACACACTTTTTGATTCACAGGCAAATTGCTGTGGTCGGTTGTGTGTGATTCAAGGCTCAAAGATTTCATACGCCGGCGTCAACGGATGGAACAGTGCAACGGTACAAATATGGCTACTTGAAAATTAATTATTAATTATTTGTATTACCTTTGCAGAAAAAAAATAAAGATATGAGCAGACGTCGATTTTTTAACACCACAGGACCATGTAATCCGGAATATCATTACATGCTTCCTCCCGAAGATCGCCTTGTAGGGTCTCAATTACACCGTTATATAAAGGATAAATTATACTGGGTTCTTCATGCGCCGCGACAAACCGGCAAGACTACTTTCCTGCAAAGTTGGGCGCGTGAAATCAATGCCGGCGGTGAAGCCGTCGCCTGTTATGTGAGCATCGAAGATTGTCAGGGCATAGCAGAACGCGAAGAAGCAATGCTTACAATCTATCAGGACATTTGCGATTTTGCGGG
>JAISWC010000195.1 GCA_031271245.1 Tannerella sp.
TTTTACACCGGCCGCATCGCTTTTTCCGGAAGAAAGTTTTCCGGATGGAGCAGTCGCTATCGAATCGGAAATCGGCGAACGGACGACCATAGATGATATGAGCGGGAAACTCGTATTTCAACCGGTCGAAGATGATTTCCGAGTATCTATCTTCATTATTGAGCCGGTAGAGGAAACGCCGCCGGCAGAAGAGCCGGTAGAGGAAACGTCGCCGGCAGAAGAGCCGGGAAACCAGCCTGCTTCCGGCACGTATAAAGTCCGCTCGACTGTCCGTCCGTCATACCTGGCCGAAAGTGCGGAAAATGAGTACTCGTATGGGTCGGGAATACCTTTCCTCGGCCTGTTTTCTGCGGCCAACATGCCGGAGGATGCAAATACCGTGTTCTACCTGGACGCCGTTGAAAACGGGCAGTATGCCATCGTATCGGGCCATAAAAAGACGGAACAGTATCTGCGGGGGCGTTTCCTGTTTAATGCTACGGATTCGGCCTGGGTGAGCGGACCTGGTAGCGCGGTTCGGAATCCCGCTTATATCTGGATGCAAAGGTACACCCGTTTGGCCTTTGCGGAAGGCATCCGCGTGGACAACCGGCTGTATGTGACGGGAGACACGCAGGTCACGGACATTTCCGAACTGGAAGGGCTGGTGCAGGCCGGCACGGTTCGGAAAGTAGACCTGACAGCCAGTAACAGCTTTACATTCGCTTTGTTCCGCGTTCAACAAGGCGTGACTGAGTTTTTCATTCAGTCCGGCAACGGTTTTATAGATATCTATAATGCGGTTCCCATAATCGGGGACCACCAGGGCGAAAGAAATATCTTCAATATTGAGCCGGTAGAGGATCTGGGACAGGCTATTGTGATTGAACCGGCGCCTCCGGTCGACGGTCAGGGAACGATTGAGGTGGCGCTGAATCTTCCGCCCGACGAACCGTTCAGCATCGCTTTTACCCTCGATCTGCCTGCCGGATTTGTGCTTGACCCGGATGCTACATCGCTGGCTCCCGGATTGCAGAGCGGCTGGCAACTGTCGATTGCGCCGGACGGACCGGGCAGCTGGCAGTTTGAAATCACGCCGAAACTTTCTCTGCAAAGCGGGGATGAAATGGTACGGCAACAGGTGGTGAACATCGCCTACACGCTGGACGGGACTGTTACCGTCGGCGAGTATGAGTTAGCCATCCGTGACATCGACCTGACGCTACTTGCAAGCGGCGAGACGATTCACCCGGATGAAATCCGGGCGTCCGTCACGGTGGATGAAAGCGCAGTCGGCAACGCGACCGTCGAAACGCCGGAGATTGTGTACTTCAACGGCATTTTGTCGGTCAACACGCCCGTTGCCGAAGGGATAGAAGTGTATTCCGTCGGCGGGCAACTGTTGTACCGTGTGCAGAAGGCAGCCGGCGCGGCTACGTTCGACCTGAACCGTTTGCCGCGCGGCGTACTGATTGTCCGCGGCAGCAGCGGCTGGGTACGGAAAGCCGTGAAGTGAAAGGGGCATCCCGGAAGTAAAGAAAAGAGGCAGGCCGCAAGGCAATGCCATCAACTGAAGGGATTTTTGAAACAGAGAGACACGGAGATTTTTTTCGCTGTGTCTCTCTGTTTCTTTCTGTGTAAGAAAAAAGTGACACGTAGCAGACACTGCGTTTCACAGAGACTTCACCGTCACCGTTCAGCCTGTTTTTTCCTTTTTGAGGTCAGGCAGGAACCAGGTGATAATGCCGAGCAAAGGCATCCAGGCGCATACCTGGTAGACCGCTTCAATACCGTGCAAATCGGCCATTTTGCCCAGTACGGCGGAAGCGATGCCGGCTACGCCGAACGCAAACCCGAAAAACAGACCGGACACAAGTCCCAGTTTATACGGGAGCAGTTCCTGCGCATAGAGCAGGATAGCCGGGAAGGCCGACGCAATAATCAGTCCGATGAAAAAGCTCATGATCACCGTCCAGCACAGATTGACGTGCGGCATGAGCAGCGTAAAGGGCGCTGCCCCGAGAATGGACGCCCAGATGACATACTTGCGTCCCACCCTGTCGCCGACGGGGCCGCCGATCAGCGTGCCGAGGGCGGTTGCGCCGAAAAAGACGAACAGAAAGATTTGCGAAGACTGTACCGTGACATGGAATTTCTCAATCAGGTAAAAGGTATAATAGCTCGACAGACTGGCCATGTAGATGTATTTGGAAAAAATCAGCAGCAGCAGGATGGAGATGGAAAGGACGACCGTTTTCAGGGGCAGCGGCGATTCCGTCCGGACTTTCATCGCGGTCTGTTCCTGTCGGTAAAGTTGCAGGCGCCGCCGGTACCAGCGTCCCACCGGCAGGGCTACCAGGATGGCGATAAGGGACAGGACGGCGAGGAAGGAGATGTAGCGGCGTCCGTAGGGCGCGACCAGGAAAGCGATCAGCAGCGGGCCGAGCGCTCCCCCCAGATTGCCCCCGACCTGAAAAAGCGACTGCGCCAGTCCGCGCCGTCCGCCGGAAGCGATAGAGGTCAGCCGCGAGGCTTCGGGATGGAGTGTGGAAGAGCCGATGCCCACCATAAACACCGATACCATCACCCAGACCAGGTTCGTCGCACAGGCCAGCGACAGGAAGCCCGCCAGCGTAAAGCAACTGCCTGCGGGCAACGACCAGGGCGAGGGGTGTCTGTCATAAAACAGTCCCACGAAAGGCTGGAATACGGAGGCGGCAATCTGATACGTCAGGGTAATCAGTCCGATTTGCCCGAAACTCAAGGCCAAATCGTCCTTAAGGAGGGGATAGACTGCCGTCACAGCCGACTGCATGGCATCATTCAATCCGTGCAGGATGCTCAGCGCCGCCAGAATACGGATGGTCGTTCCGCTCATTCGCGGTGTTGTCGTATTTCGTTCCATAACTGACTGCAAAGATACGCGATATTCTGCATGATTGTTCCGTTGAGGCATACGGTCTTTTTGTGCATGTTTTTATTAATTAACAAGCATCGTATTGCAAAGTGCAGGCGAATTTCGTACTTTTGCAGCAATTTGCAACATTTAATTTCGTATTATTGACATGATTACAAGTATCTTTTGGTTTATTCCGGTAGCGTCGGCAGTGGCGCTGCTGTTTGCCTGGTTTTTTTTCAGGCAAATGATGAAAGAGAGTGAGGGTACCGACCGGATGAAGGAAATCGCCGACTACGTGCGTAAGGGAGCTATGGCTTACCTGCGGCAGCAGTATAAGGTGGTGACCATCGTGTTTGTCGTTCTCTCGCTGTTTTTCTGTTTTCTGGCCTATGGACTGGGCGTACAGAACGGCTGGGTACCGTTTGCCTTCCTGACGGGCGGATTCTTCTCCGGGCTGGCCGGTTTTATCGGCATGAAGACGGCCACGTATGCCTCGGCGCGTACGGCCAATGCTGCCCGGCGGTCATTGGACAGCGGTCTGAAAGTGGCTTTCCGCGCCGGCGCCGTGATGGGTTTGACGGTGGTCGGACTCGGGCTGCTCGACATCTCGCTGTGGTTTATTGTGCTGAATCAGTTCGTAGATGAACCTACGGCGGCGCAGAAATTAGTGGTCATCACCACCACCATGCTGACCTTCGGCATGGGCGCCTCGACGCAGGCGCTCTTTGCCCGTGTGGGAGGCGGCATCTATACGAAAGCGGCCGACGTGGGCGCCGACCTGGTGGGGAAAG
>JAISWC010000059.1 GCA_031271245.1 Tannerella sp.
GGGCAATGCCGCGGAATTTCCCGCTGTCGAAAAAGTGCAGTCTCTATTACCGGTCATTCTCCATTATCTTAAGTCCACGATTTCCACGTCCGGGTAGTCGGCTGCGGGAAAGGCAAACGACTCGTCCGGCAGGTTCAGTCCCGTCTGCATCTTGCTTATCCGGATATCGCTCCGGAGTTTGTTTTTCATTGTCACGGTCATCCTCACCGGCAGCGAGGTCGCCCGGTCCAGCTGCAACTCTACCGTTTCCACGTCTCCCCGGTTGCCTTTGGCCGTCAGCGAGACGTCGTCAGCCATTTTCCCACCGTTCGCCGTACTTTCGCCGATATAGGCCGGTTTGAAGTCTTTCTTCCAGGTGCGCAACAGCGTCATGGGATTGGTGAACTGCAATTCTTCGCCCGAGGGACGGGTGACGTTCACCTCTTCCGTGCGCACCACGTATGTCCACTGCGTCGAGCCGTCGTACCACGTACGCACGTCGGGCGTGATTAACACGAACTTGTCGTCTTTCATCCGAATCGTACCTTCAAAACTTTCCGAGATACGCTGACTTTCACCGCGAAGGGTTGCCACAAACTGCACCTCAATCCCGCCGGATTTTTCGTATGCGGTCGCGGCTTTTTCCAGCAGCGCTTCGGCTTTCTGCGCCGAAGCGAAAGCCGTTGCAGCCAGGCAGCAACATATGAACTGTATCCATTTCCGTTTCATTTATTTCAATTTTGATAATAAAATTTCCAGTGTATATTCATCCGGCATCAACACTTGCCGCGCCTTGCTGCCTTCGGTCGGGCCGACGATGCCGGCGCGTTCCAGTTGGTCCATCAGGCGTCCGGCGCGATTATAGCCGATGGAAAACTTGCGCTGGATAAGCGAAGTCGAACCCTGCTGCTGGATGACAATCAGACGGGCCGCTTCTTCGAACATCGGATCGCGGTCGGACAGATCGATATCTTCCATCCGTTCTTCGCCTTCCGGCACGAATTCCGGCAATTCGTAGGCGCAGGGGTATCCCGGCTGCTGGCCGATGAAGGAGGCGATGCTTTCCACCTCCGGCGTGTCGACAAGGGCGCACTGTACGCGCGTCATGTCAATGCTCCCGCCGGAGAAAAGCAGGTCGCCGCGTCCGATGAGCTTGTTGGCGCCCGGCTGGTCGAGGATCGTCCGCGAGTCGACCATCTGTGAAACGCGGAAGGCGACGCGTGTGGGGAAGTTGGCCTTGATGTTGCCGGTGATGATGCTGGTCGAGGGACGCTGAGTGGCGATGATCATGTGGATACCGATTGCCCGGGCCTTTTGCGCAATCCGGGCAATGGGCATTTCGATTTCCTTGCCGGCCTGCATGATAAGGTCGCCAAACTCGTCGATCACCACGACGATGTAGGGCATGTAGCGGTGTCCCTTTTCGGGATTCAGGCGGCGGTGGACGAACTTTTCGTTGTATTCCCTGACGTTGCGCACGTGCGCAAGGTTCAGCAGTTCGTAGCGGTCTTCCATCTCCTTGCAGAGCGAGTTGAGGGTATTGACCACCCGTTTGCAGTCGGTAATGATGGCTTTCTCTTCGTCGGGCAGTTTGGCCAGGTAGTGACGTTCTATCTTGCTGTAGATGCTGAATTCGACCATTTTGGGGTCGACGAGCACGAGTTTCATTTCCGCCGGATGCTTCCGGTAGAGCAGCGAGGTGATGATGACGTTCAGCCCGACGGACTTGCCCTGTCCCGTGGCGCCGGCCATCAGCAGGTGAGGCGCCTTGCAGAGGTCGAACATGAAGACGTCGTTCGTAATCGTGCGTCCCAGTGCGATGGGCAGGTCGAATTTGCTTTCGTTGAACTTGCGCGAGGCAATCAGCGGATGCATGGAGACAATCTGTGCATCCCTGTTGGGCACTTCGATGCCGATGGTTCCCTTGCCGGGCATGGGCGCAATGATACGGATGCCCAGCGCTGAGAGCCGCATGGCGATGTCGTCTTCCAGGTTTCTGATTTTCCGGATGGGTATGCCGACGGCCGGGACGACTTCGTAGAGCGTCAGCGTTGGCCCCACGGTCGCGTTGATGGAGACGATGTGAATGCCAAATTCCTCCAGCGTCTGCTTGATACGTTTCTTGTTTTCGTTCTGTTCTTCGGGATTGAAGGCCTGCGTCTGGTCGTATATTTTCAGCAAATCCAGCGTCGGGAAACGGTAGCTCGACAGATCCAGACGCGGATCGTACTCGCCCTGCGCCGATTCGTCGAACGGTTCGTCGTCATCGTCCGGAAGCGGAGACGGAGGCGGGGGTTGAACCGGCAGCCTGTCGCCGCCGGCAGGGTTATACGGTTCCCCATCACCGGGAGGTCTGGTGATGTGAAACGGCACGTCACTGCCGATGTCGATGGTGATTGTGTCTTCCTCCGGTTTCTTCGGCAAAGCATCTGCTTCATCACCTTCCTCCTCATCCTCATCGTCCTCTGCCCTTTCCGGTTCACGCCGTTTGCGCGGTTTCGGTTTCGGCCAGTTCCAGTTCCATTTGCGTTCGAGCCATGCAAGCGAAAAGGCTTTCTGCAATGCGGGGATGACCTTCGTACTCAAACAGACGGCGATAATCAGGAAACCGACCATCAGCAGGAGAATCACTCCCGGTTTTCCGAAATTTCGGGTCAGCATCTCCGCCAGATAAAGTCCCTGCCGTCCGCCCAGGAAAAGAAAAGAGTCTCCGCCGTTCTTCGTAAAGACAAACGAGAAAAACAGGGAACCCCACAGCAGCATGGCCGTGCACAGCAGGAAACGTTTCAGCAGGGAGAGTCGGCAGATACCCATCCCCTTCACGCCCAGCGACCCCAGAAAAAACAGTATGAAAAAGGAGGGAATGCCGAACCAGTGGTTCATCAGCCGATCGGCGATATAGGCGCCGCGAATACCGGCCCAGTTATTCACTGTCCGGTTGCCGGCGAGCAAATCTCCGAACGGGATATTCTCGACCGCGCTCTGGTCGGCACCGCCCGTAAAGAAAAACGAAAGCGACGCAATCCCGGCATAAATTACCAGAAAACAGAGAACCAGACCCGCTAAAAAACGCACGCGCTCATTCGTAAAGAATGTGCCGAGCCATTCCCGCAGGTCGTCCATACCACTCTCGGAACGTTTCCTTTTTGTCGATTTCTTTGCCATATCAGCTTTTACGGAACATTTAAATTGCGCGCAAAGATAAGGATTATAATCCGATAAATCAACAGGCGAAGATGATACGGGTGCATTTCAGATTGTCGCAAGATAAGAAATTTTACCGCAAAGTCGCCGCTGTCGGACAATCATACAGTTTCTCCATCCGAAAGGGAGGATAAAAACAGGCTGACATGGCCGGAAATCGTGCCGGCCGGACCGGTTAAAACTTCTACCAAAATTTCCATTGCTTTGATTATAAATTGATTTATAGATATGAATTACTTTTTTTCGGGGGCATGTCTGTTTTCCGCTACCGGGGAGCCTTGCGGAAAAGAAGGGTTTGCCGGAAACCTTCCTGTTTCGCGACCATTGAAAATTCACCCGATGACTCATCAGGTAAATGCTGCGTGCAGTCACGTTCGTGCTTCCCAGGTACGGATGATGCCTATGGCTTTGTTATACGCTTTTTCATGTTCCGGGTTTTGCCTGCGCAGGGGTTGGAGAATGGCGCAGGATTCGCGGGTGACGGCAAGCGCTTTTTCCCTGTCCGGGAAAATATCGGTGTAATAGACACCCAGCCCCATTAACAGGATACCCAGAATGTGGCTGTATCCTTTATTCATTTTGACAAGCCTGCGGCTGACTTCAACCGATTCGAGGCAGATGGGAAGAGACGTCCTGTCGTCACCCGTATTGTGATACATGGCCGCCAGGCGGTCCAGGGTCTCTGCAAGTTTGGGCATGTACTTCTCGGGGGATTCTTCCGTAAGACGGCGGTAGACTTCCACTCCCTCACGGAAGGCATTGATGGCTTCCGCGTACTTTTTGTCATACCAGCACCACCCGTCCAGGTCATCCAGTCTTTCTCCCAGCAGCGGGAGATATTTAGCCGGCGACCGGCGGGCACTTTCGCGGTAAAGGGCAATTGCCTCCGTCATATTCCGGTAAGCCTCCTCATTCTCGTCCTGGTTGCGGTGCTGGACGGCTACCTGGTACAGGGCGTAGGCCAGATTCGGCTGATGGACTTCAGGCGCCGTCAGTGCCAGTTCCCGGTGCAGCTTAGCGACTTCCGTCATCAGCGGCATGATTTTGTCGCGCCGGTTCATCATGAAGTACGCCGTGGTCAGGTTACTGAGCGAGTGCGCCAGCATGTCCTTAAACTCCAGTCTGTTGAATTCGATGAGGAAGTGGCGTTCGATGGAGACGGATTCTTCATAGCGGGCGACGGCGTCTTTGTATTCATTTTTTATGATGTGCATGGCTCCGACTGCATCCAGCAATTCGGCCACGAGGGGGAGGTATGCATCACTGTTGTTCACAGCCAGTTTGCGGCGGATACGGAGTGCTTCCTCATATTCCATCAGGGCTACGGAGTAGGCCTTACTCCGTGTATGATAGTCGCCCAGCTGCGAAAGTACTTCCGCAACGGCGGGAAGATACGCGGCCGGTTTTTCGTCTTTCAGTTTGGTAAACAGCTTCAAGGCCTGCTGCATGGTTCGGATGGCGGCAGGCATATCTTCCTGCAGGAAACTGATGCCGGCCAGCTGGCGGCGGCATGTTGCCTTGAAGAAGAGTTTGATTTCGTCCGACAGGCTGTCTTCCATCCAGCGTTCGTCGGCGGCATCCGTGTAAAATTCTTTTGCTTTGTCGAAGTCTTTGTACAGGTAGCAGTACCATCCGTTGTAGTAAAGCGTGTGCGTATTTTCAGAAGCCTCCAGGGCTTCGGTAAACGAACGCCAGAAAGCTTTGTATCCTTCGGGACGCCCGGCATGTGTGTAATGGAGAAAGCCCTTGAGAAGGAGTTCATAGGATTTTTCCTGCAGGAGGAGTTCCGTTTGCTCCCAGTTGTCGTCATCCTGTTCCTCCTTGAGCTGTTTGATTTCCGCTATAATTTCCTCTTCCGGCAGGGCGCTGTCCACACCGGCAAAGTCACCGTCCAGGAAACAGCGCTCCGCTTCGGCCATGCGCCCGCTGCACCGCGGGACGGTGCAGAACAGTTCGTATATGCGTTCGGCGGAATCCAGCAGTTGCTGGTATCGCCGGGTATGAAAATTCAGTTTCTCGATCTTTTTCCCGCGTTCGGGACTGTCTTCCGGCATCCCGTGTATGACCTCCTTCAAGCGATCGCACTGTTCGTAACACATCCTGTGTGTTTCGGAGGATGCCACAATCTGCCTGACCGCGATATTGGGGTTTCCGGCATACATGTCCCTGTCTGTTCTCATTTTCCGTTTGATGTGACTGTTCAGACCGCAAACCTACGAAATTGAAATGATACATACAAATGTTTCGCATTTTTTTGAACGGCAGCAACACGCAATGACCGGAGTTCGGGACAGGAAATCATCTGCGTGCAAATCCGCAGGGCTTTTTTCCGCACACTCCCGAACCTTTCCTCAGCACCGCATATCCTGCAATTCCGCCAAGGATGGACGCTATAAAAATGCCGATTTTGGCCTGGACGATATGTTCCGGAGTGGAGAACGCCAGCGAGGTAATGAACAGCGACATGGTAAAGCCGATAGAGGTGAGGCATCCGAGTCCGCAAAAATTTTTCAGCGTCATGCCTTCGGGGAAGGCGGCGATTTTCAGTTTCACCATGAGCAGTGTAGCGCCCACTACGCCGATGAATTTTCCGAACAGCAGTCCCACCCCCGTACCGAGAGCGATATGAGTACTGAACAGGCTGTCCGTATCCACATGCAGCGATACACCCGCATTCGCCAGGGCAAAAACCGGAACAATGACAAAGACGACGAACGGATGCATGGCATGTTCCAGCTGCTGCAGCGGCGGTATGGCCGCATTCGTGCTCTGTCGCACCCTACCCAGGAGATGCACCTGTTCTTCCGACAGCGTCGGTTTTCCATTGGGATCAATGGCCTTGAGGCGGATTAAACAGTTTTGTATTTTTGTAACAAAGGTGTTTTCGTCTATTTTCACGCCGGCCGGAATCGTGAAAGCGGCTGCAACGGAGGCGATCGTCGCATGAACGCCCGACAGCAGGAATGCCGTCCAGACACCTCCGATCCCCAGAATGGCATAGAAAAAAATATTTCTGACGCCCAGTCTGTTTCCGACATACATGGTTGTGATAAAGACAAACCCGATCAGCAGGTTCACGACGTAGATATCCGAAGTACCTTAAATCCGCAACCAAGAGTTCTAAATAA
>JAISWC010000069.1 GCA_031271245.1 Tannerella sp.
TTCGATTTCGCGACGAAAGAAGACGGGAGAAAGATGCATGAACGCTCTTTGCAGCCGTGCTTCACAGATATTGCCATACGTATATAGAAAGGCTGCCATGGACGGTTCCGTCTCCGTCAGTTTGGGGCCGCACTTCAGTTCATCAAGCAGTATTTCCCGCATTTCCTGCGGCAAATCGTGTATGAACTGTACGGATACGGCTTTGACCTTTTGAAAGGTCAGATTTTCTATCGCTCTGACTACAAGCGAATAATTAGTTCCTTTTTCCATCATCTTACATTCCTTCTGCAATACTCTTATTTTTTAGCTTTTCTTTCCGGAGATGCTTTATTCCGTTTATCTCTTTGCAAATATACGAGTTTTTATTTATTTCACCGGAGACAGGAGGAAAAAGGGTGCATTTCAGATGGTCGCACCGACTGTCCAAACCCTTATTTTCTGTAAGTTCCCGTAGTAGCCTGCGATGCCTCTCACCCTCTTCCCTATAATTTCCATTAGCAACATTTATTCCCATATTATTTCATTCACAGGAAAATAAGATAAACAAGGGGAAGGAGGGAAGGGGACTTTCCGGGCTACTAAGGGGGCTTTTGGGGAATAAGGGTTTGCTAATCGCCCTCCTGTTTCGCGACCATTTGACAATGTACCCAGGAAAAACCGCGAAAAAAATCATTGCATTTGAGAAAAAGCCTTACCTTTGCCCGTCTTAATAAATAAACATAGCAAATAAACGTAATGAAGAAGCATAATTTTTATGCGGGACCCTCAATTCTGAGTGAGTATACGATTAAGAATACAGCAGCTGCTGTAGAAAATTTTGCCGGTACGGGATTGTCACTGATGGAAGTGTCGCACCGCGGCAAGGAGTTTGTCGCCGTCATGGACGAAGCGCGTGCACTGGTGAAGGAACTGCTGGAGGTTCCCGAATCGCATGATGTCATTTTCCTTGGAGGCGGAGCGAGTCTGCAATTCTGTATGGTGCCCTATAATTTATTGAATAAGAAAGCGGCCTATCTTGATTCCGGTACGTGGGCCTCGAAGGCCATCAAGGAAGCGAAGTTTTTCGGAGAAGTAGAGGTCGTCGCCTCGTCGAAAGACAGGAACTACTCGTACATTCCGAAGCATTATACGGTTTCGCCCGATGCGGAGTATTTCCATATCACGACCAACAACACCATCTTCGGAACGGAGCTGCACCGCATACCGGACGTGCCGGTGCCGCTGGTGTCCGACATGTCGTCGGACCTCTTCGCCCGGCCGGTGGACGTGTCCAGGTTTGATGTAATCTATGCCGGTGCGCAGAAAAACCTGGCGCCTGCGGGTGTGGCGGTAGTCATTGTGCGCAGGGACGCGCTGGGCAGGGTAGAACGCCCGATTCCCTCGATGCTGAACTACCGGATTCATGCAGACGGCGGCTCGATGTACAACACGCCGCCGGTGGTGCCCGTTTATGCTGCGTTGCAGACGCTGAAATGGTATAAGGAACTGGGAGGTATCGCAGTGATAGAACGGAAGAATATCGAAAAGGCGGCAATTCTGTATGACGAAATCGACCGGAACCGCTTGTTTACGGGTACGGCAGCCGTCGAAGACCGTTCGCTGATGAACGTATGTTTTGTGATGAACGGGGAATACGGCGCGCTGGAAGGCGCGTTCAACGAATATGCCGCGGCCCGCGGCATCGTCGGTATCAAGGGACACCGTTCGGTAGGCGGCTTCCGTGCATCCATCTACAATGCCATGCCCAAAAGCAGTGTGGAAGTGCTGGTCGAGGCCATGAAATCGTTTGAACAAACCGTCTAACATTAATTTTTCTATGAAAGTATTGATTGCTACAGACAAGCCGTTTGCCGCCGTTGCGGTAAACGGTATCCGCGAGACGGTCGAAGCCGCCGGCCTGGAACTGAAACTCCTGGAGAAATACACGGAGAAAGCACAGTTGCTGGAAGCCGCGGGCGACGTGGAAGCCATTATCATCCGTAGCGACCTCATCGACAAAGCGGTATTTGACGCGGCCGGACAGTTGAAAATCGTCGTACGCGCCGGTGCCGGATACGACAATGTAGACCTGGCGACCGCCACGGCTCACAACGTTTGCGTGATGAATACGCCGGGACAGAATGCCAATGCAGTGGCCGAACTGGCGTTTGGGTTGATGGTGTACGGCGTGCGTAACCTGTTCAACGGTACGTCGGGAACGGAACTGAAAGGCAAAAAACTGGGTATTCATGCCTACGGCAACGTGGGTCGCAACGTAGCGCGCATCGCCCGGGGATTTGGAATGGAAATCCATGCGTACGATGCGTTTTATCCGGCGGAAGCGATTGAAAGGGAAGGCGTCAAAGCCCTGTCCTCGGCAGAAGAACTCTATGCGGCATGTCCGTTTGTCTCACTGCATATTCCGGCAACGGCCGAAACCGAAAACTCCGTTAATTATGCCTTGCTGTCGAAGATGCCTGGGGGCGCCGTACTGATCAACACCGCCCGCAGGGAAGTCATTCACGAAGCGGATCTGGTCAGAATCATGGAAGAGCGGCCGGATTTCAGGTATCTCAGCGACATTGCCCCGTCGAACCATGCCGAAATGACGGAAAAGTTCCCCGGACGCTATTTCAGTACGCCGAAAAAGATGGGCGCCCAGACGGCCGAAGCCAATATCAACGCCGGCATCGCCGCCGCCAGGCAAATCGTGGATTTCCTGCATAACGGAAACGAAACTTACCGGGTCAACCCAAAAGAGATATGACAGTAAAACCTTTCAGGGGCATCCGTCCTCCCAAAGAACTGGCAGAACGGATAGCCTCGCGTCCGTATGATGTCCTCAACTCGGACGAAGCGCGTGAAGAAGCCAAAGGCAACGCATATTCCCTGTATCACATCATCAAGCCCGAGATTGATTTTCCGGCAGGAACCGACGAACACGACCCGGCCGTCTACGAACGGGCTGTCATCAACTACCGCCGCTTTCTCGCCAGCGGATGGCTGGTGCAGGACGACAGGGAACAGTACTACATTTACGCCCAGACCATGAACGGAAAGACCCAGTATGGACTGGTTGTCTGCGCCTGTGTGGGCGACTATCTGGCCGGGCGTATCAAAAAGCATGAACTGACGCGCTGTGACAAGGAAGAAGACCGGATGAAACACGTGCGCAACTGCAACGCCAATATCGAACCGGTCTTCTTTGCCTGTCCCGACCATGCGGCGCTCGACGGACTGGTCGCCCGGCTTACGCAGAGAGCGCCGGAGTATGATTTTGTTGCTCAGCCGGAAAACTTCCGCCATACGTTCTGGATCGTAGGCGACGAAGCCGACATCGCCCGTATCACGGAAATTTTCGCTTCCATGCCGTCGCTGTATATTGCCGACGGCCATCACCGTTCGGCAGCGGCGGCGCTGGTCGGCGCCGAGAAAGCCCGGCAGAACCCGGCGCACCGCGGCGACGAGGAATACAACTACTTCATGGCCGTCTGTTTCCCGGCCGGCCAGCTGACGATTATCGACTACAACCGCCTGGTGAAAGACCTGAACGGGCTGACGGAGAAAGATTTTCTTCAGCAACTTGCCAAAAACTTCATTGTGGAGGAGAAAGGCAGTAATCCGTTCAGGCCGGAACGGCTACACCGGTTTTCGCTCTATCTGGGCGGACGGTGGTATGCGCTGACGGCCAGGGAAGGAACCTATGACGACAGCGACCCCATTGGCGTACTCGACGTGACAATCTCCTCGAACCTAATACTGGACGATATTCTGAACATCAAAGACCTGCGCACCGACAAACGGGTGGATTTTGTGGGCGGGATCCGTGGCCTGGACGAACTGAAACGCCGGGTAGACAGTGGAGAGATGCGAATGGCGCTGGCGCTGTATCCCGCGTCCATGCAGCAAATCATCCGTATTGCCGATTCGGGAAACATCATGCCTCCCAAAACGACCTGGTTCGAACCGAAACTGCGCTCGGGGTTGGTCATTCATTCGCTCGCGTAATAGAGGGAGAGGTCAACATCCGATACCTGTTACGAATAGCGTTCCACTTCATAGTTTATAGTTCATACATATTACATGTTATTTATTTCGCGCTCCTTAATAAGAGTTCCGAGATTCAGGAACTGTTTATGCTGCGCACAGTAAAATTTCTCCTCCGGTAAAAAAAATACGGAAAAAATTTGGTGGAATGATTTTTTATATATCTTTGCGACGTAAAACATCGAAGGCGGTTTCATGAAGATGATTCCGCCCATAAAGATGAAAAACAGTGAAGTAGAATTTGGAAATAGAAGAAACAGTGAAGACATCTATTATTGTCATAAATAATCTTATAGAAAGCCCCATCCCGGCATACTTTGGCACGATATTTGCAGGGGGGGGGGGGGAATTGCTGTAAATCAGCCGTTTCACATACATCTGCACCTGACGGATACATCCGCCTGACCAGCCGGTCGCAGGCGTTATCCGGCGAGAGAGCAACCACCGTTTCAAAAAGCATACAAGACCTCCGGAAAGGAAAGTACACTTTTCCCGGAGGTCTTTTTTGTGCCCGTCCCAATATGGACACAAACAGGTTTTACCATTTAAACCGATTGCCTATGGAAAAAGAAAAGAAAG
>JAISWC010000112.1 GCA_031271245.1 Tannerella sp.
CTGGAAAAAGTGGCCTTCCTGCTGGATATACCGATCGTGAGAATTGAGAATTGAGAATGGAAAATTTATACTTTGCGCAAACCATTCCGTGTAAAGAATAAATTCTCCATTCTCAATTCTCCATTCTTCATTCTTCCCGGTATTTTTCCGCCAGGAACGAGAGAAAGGTGTTGATTTGTTTGACGGCTTCGAGCGTTTCCGGATGGACCTCCCTGTGTTGCAGGCGTAGGAGCATATAGCCGTAGAGTGCGGTGAAACAGGTTTCCAGTTCGGATATCTCGATTCCACCGGACTTTGCACGCAGTTGGATGATGTGCGGGAGCGTTTTGTAGTATAACGCGCCGTAAACCATCTCCTGCGGGTCTTTCAGTAAGCGCAGATGCAAATCCGTCAGTGCTGTCAGTATATTTTTGTTCACTTGAAGATGGCCGCTCTCCAGGACACCTTCGCTGCGCATCATTTCAATCAGTTCTTCATACCAGCGTGTGATTTCCTGCTTCACTTCTTCCGGCTGTTCATAAGCGTCGATCAGCGTGCGCCCTATCCGCTCGATGTCAAACTGACAGGCACGTATCAGGTCTTCTACCTGCCACATGTAGATCAAATATTCTGCGATATTCTCTTTTCTTTTTTGTCGCGCAACTATCATGCCGCAAAAGTACAATAAAATTTCCCGTAATCGCGTTCACATGCCGATAATACCGAAAAATTTCAGCCTTTTCGGAAATTCCGTCAACGATTCCGGGAGCAAAAAATATCATGGAAAGGAACTGCCTGATCTGCGCCGTGAAGTCGGCGACACCGACCCGGCTGCGCCCCGCATGAAGGAAATGAATGATTCGACGATTTCGCGCGTTTGGTCTGACGCATATAAAATATTATGCGTAATTTTGCGCGCCCGGATTTTAATCCGGCGAAACAGGAAATGAGGATATGAAAAATGTATTGGTAATTGGTTCGACAGGTCAGATTGGCTCTGAACTGACAATGGAATTGAGGCGATGTTATTCGGGGGGGCAGATTGTTGCAGGATACATTCCCGGCGCGGAACCGAAGGGTGATCTGGCAGAATCGGGGCCTTCCGCCATCGTGGACATCACGAACGGGCAGCAGATTGCGGAAACTGTGTCGGAATACCGCATTGATACGGTCTACAATCTGGCGGCGCTGCTGTCGGCCGTGGCCGAAGCCGAGCCGCAGCTGGCCTGGAAAATCGGCACGGGCGGTTTGTTCAACGTGCTTGAAGTCGCCCGCGAGAGGCACTGCATGGTGTTTACGCCCAGTTCGATCGGCGTTTTCGGCAACGACGCGCCCAAACAAAAGACGCCGCAGGATACGGTACGCAATCCGCGCACAATGTATGGCGTGACGAAAGTAACGGGCGAACTGCTGAGCGACTATTATTTCCGCCGTTTTGGGGTAGATACCCGTTCGGTACGTTTTCCCGGACTGATTTCGTATGTGGCGCCGCCGGGAGGCGGTACGACCGACTATGCCGTGGATATTTTTTACGCGGCCGTCGAAAACAGGCATTTTGTCTGTCCGATTGCGGCAGGTACGTTTATGGATATGATGTACATGCCCGATGCGCTCTACGCGGCGATCCAAATCATGGAAGCCGACCCTTCGCGACTCAAACACCGGAATGCGTTTAACGTCACGGCGATGAGCTTTGACCCGGAAATTATCTGCCGGCAAATCAGGAAATACATCCCCGATTTCACGATGGAATACCGGGTCGACCCGTTACGGCAGGCCATTGCCGAGTCGTGGCCCGATTCGCTGGACGACAGCTGCGCCCGCGAAGAGTGGGACTGGAATCCGCAGTACGACCTCGACGCCATGACCCGCGACATGCTCGAAAAACTGGCGGACAGAGCGAAAAACAACAGGCAAACACGGCCTTTTCACGGATGACGATGGAAGAAATCCTGACATACGAACGTAATCTGTTCATGTGGATCAACGGATCGCATACGCCTTTTCTGGACGCGGTATTGTGGCCGTTTTCTGGCGTTTTGGTCTGGTGTCCGCCGTTCCTTGTCCTGCTCTGGTTCTACCTGAAGCGGCGGAAAGAGTGGATTCCCGCCTCGCTGGCGACAGGCCTGGTTTTCGTGCTGTGCTGCGTCGTTTCGGCATTCCTTTTCAAGCCCTGGTTCGCCCGGTTGCGTCCCACAACGCATCCCCTGTTCGTGGAGTACGTCGTTTTGCTGCACGACTACAGGGCCAACGGTGTCTACGGATTCATTTCGGGACATGCCACCAGCGCCTTCGGTTTTGCCGTCTGGTCGCTGCTGCTGGTGAAAAACAGAATCTATACGTCCGTCATTTTGCTGTGGGCGTTTCTGATGGGCTATTCGCGCATCTACCTGGGCGCTCATTTCGTCTCGGACGTACTGGCCGGCCTGCTGGTCGGCTCGTCGCTGGGCGGGGGAGTGCATGTGCTGTACAGACAGGCCGTGAAACGTTTCGGATACCGACTGCAACCATGAACGGCCCGAGTTTGAAAAAAACAGTCGCGGCGGTGGTGACCTGCTTTTTCTTCCCGCCGATGCTCTCCGGACGCGAAGGCATGACCGGGAAAAGAGCCTTGTCCGACATGCGTTCGCCTGCCGATACGTTGCGTCTCCGCACTTCGTATACGAAGTGGGCGATTCCGGCCGTCTGCGTCACTTACGGCATTGTAGCGCGGTTTAACGAAACGCCGGTACGCCGCTTCGACAAATACGTGGCAAACAGGGTGAACGAAAACATCCGCCGCCAATATCCGATAGACGACTACCTCCAATACGCACCGGTCATAGCCGTCTTCGGACTGGATTTTGTGCCGGGTATCGCCTCCCGGCACAATTTAAGAGACCGGACGCTGCTTCTGGCCACATCTTATCTGTTTATGGGCGCCGCGGTCGGCGCGATGAAAACGGGAATACCCGTGTGGCGTCCGCTGGGGCAAGCCAACAATTCATTCCCCTCGGGACATACGGCAATGGCCTTTACGGGCGCCCACCTGCTGTACAGGGAATACAGGGACGTATCTCCGTGGATCGGCATCGGCGGATATGCCGTGGCGACGGCGACAGGCGCCCTGCGTGTAGTCAATCAGCGGCACTGGGTGAGCGATGTGGTGACAGGCGCAGGCATCAGCATATTATGCGTGGAAGCCGCCTACCTGATGCTGCCCGTGTGGCACCGGGCGCTGGGAATCCACGACGGCAGAGGGGGAGGAATGGCGCTTGTGCCTGCCGTCACGCCGACAAGTGTCGGAGTGGGCTGGGTTTACGTGTTTTGAATTTTTCGCCGAAAATATTTCGATGATAATGACTGAAATATCCGGGAAGTTTGTAATTTTGCGTCCCCGAACGGGAACAGTTTCGAAACGGCAGGCGGGTACAACTGATTATTAATTGAATAAAACGGATTTTTGAGATGGTAAAGAAAGTGGGGAATTTAATCCCGAATACCTTTTTTATTGCAAAAGGCAGTGGCGATTCCGACCTGGAAAAACATGCCGGTTCGTATCACATGGCATTGTACGACGCAGGTATTGCGGACTTCAATATCATGACCTATTC
>JAISWC010000205.1 GCA_031271245.1 Tannerella sp.
GAAAAAAAAATCTCTGCACATTCGCGCTAAGTTTCTTTTTTTTCCTACCTTTGGCGCGGATTCGGTTTATGGATTATATTTCAATGAGATCATTGTCAGGAAAAATAATAACAGGGATGATTCTGTTTGCCGGTTTTGCTTCCGGAGTTCGTGCACAGAGCCTCGACCAGGCGAAAAAACTGTATAACGACGGGAGCTATGAAGAAGCCATGCCCGCGTTTGAGAGGCTGGTCAGCCAGTCGCCCAACAATTCGTCGTACAATTTGTGGTATGGCGTGTGCTGTTATGAGACGGGCGACTGGGATACGGCGGAAAAATACCTGCAGGTGGCCAGGGACCGCAAGGTGGCGGAGGCGTCCCGCTATCTGGCGAACATCTATACTGCGCAGTACCGTTTCGAGGAAGCCGTGGAGATGTGGGAAAGCTACATCGAACAGATGCAGAAGAAAAAGGAAAATACCGAACCCTTTGAACAGCAACTGGCACAGGTGGAAAAGTTGCAGCGCATGAAGGAAAAAACGGAAAACGCAGAGGTGATTGACAGCCTTGTTGTCGACAGGGAGCAACTCCTTTCCGCCTACTTTTTGAACGAAGACTGCGGAAGAATGGAAACGTACGGCGCCCATTTCGAGTCGTCCGAAGCCCTTGCCACCACTGTATATATCAATTCCAAAGGCGACCAGGCCTATTATGCCCGTCCGTCGGAAAACGGCCGCTATGCGCTTTACACCCGTTCCCGGCTGATGGACGCCTGGGCGGACGAGAAACCCATCTTTCCGTCAGATACGGCGGACAACAATTACCCGTTTGTCATGGGCGACGGCCTGACGCTCTACTTCGCCTCGAAAGGCAACGGCTCCATTGGCGGATACGACCTGTTCGTAACGCGCTACAACCTCCATAACGCATCCTACCTGGCACCCGAACAGATGGGCATGCCCTTTAATTCTCCGGCCAACGATTACCTGATGGTCGTCGACGAAGTCAAGGGTGTGGGCTGGTTTGCTTCCGACCGCCATCAGCCGGAAGGAAAAGTATGCATCTATCTGTTCATCCCTGACGAATCGCGCAAACGCCTCGAAAACAGCGAAGATAACGAATGGTTGCGGCAGCGGGCGATGCTCTCCGCCATCCGGGAGACATGGGCGGGCGACCGGAATTATGCCGCACTGATCCAAAGTGCACGGACTCCTCCCGCGTCTGCGGAAAAGGAAAAGAAAAAGGAATTTGAACTGATCATCAATGACCGTGCGACCTATTACACGTGGAACGATTTTCGGAGCGGCGAAGCAAAATCCTTTTACGAAAAGGCGGTCGGACTGGAGAAACAGGCGTCGTCCGTGGCAGGCAAGCTGGAAGAAGCGCGTGGGCTGTATGCGGAAGGCAATGCCTCCGTTCGCGACCGGCTGAGCGCCTCCATCCTGCAGGCGGAAAAAGAATGGGAATCGCTGGTCCGGCAGGCTTCCGAATGGGAAAAGCGAGCACGCAATACGGAAAATGTACAATTGAAAAACAAATGATATGACACTGGATATTCTTATTATCATATTCTGCATGGGCATCGCCGTTTTCCTGCTGTTGCTGGAAGTATTCCTGTTGCCGGGCATCACGGTGGCCGGCGTGGGAGGAGCGCTTTTTGCCCTTGCCGGCATCATCTATGCCTATTCGATCGCTCCGGTGACGGGACATGTCACACTGGGAAGCTCCGTACTTGTTTTCGGAGGATTTTTCTGCTGGCTGCTTCGCGCCAAATCATTTCAGCGGGTAGCCCTCAAGACAAACATCGACGCCACGCTGACTTCTACCCGCGACATCGGCCTGCGGGTTGGCGACCGGGGCGTCACCCTCTCGCGCCTGGCTCCGATCGGCAAAGCCCGTTTCGGGCAGACCGTCGTCGAGGCCAAAGCGCAGGAAAGCTTTATTGACGAACAAACGCCTGTCACTATCGTCCGGATCGACGGATACAACGTCACGGTACAGATAGCCGGCGAAGAAATTTCAACACAGTCTATTAATCACTAAAATTATATATTGATATGGAAACAAATTTTGTATTTTATTTGCTGCTGCTGGCAGTAACCGTTCTGTTTTTTATTTTCTGGTACTACGTACCCTTCCTGTTGTGGATTTCGGCAAAAGTGTCCGGAGTCAGTATCTCGTTGATTCAACTGTTCCTGATGCGCATTCGAAAAGTGCCGCCGGGCGTGATTGCCCGCGCAATGATCGAAGCGCACAAGGCCGGACTGAAATCGCTCACGCGCGACGAACTCGAAGCGCACTACCTGGCCGGAGGACATGTCGAGCGCGTCGTTCACGCCCTGGTTTCCGCCTCGAAAGCCAACATCGACCTGACGTTCCAGATGGCAACGGCGATCGACCTGGCCGGTCGCGATGTGTTTCAGGCCGTGCAGATGTCGGTCAATCCGAAAGTCATTGACACACCGCCCGTGACAGCAGTCGCGAAAGACGGCATCCAGCTGATCGCCAAGGCGCGCGTCACCGTACGCGCCAATATCAAGCAACTGGTCGGCGGCGCCGGCGAAGAAACCATCCTGGCGCGTGTCGGCGAAGGCATCGTTTCCTCCATCGGATCGTCCGAAAGCCACAAAAGCGTGCTGGAAAATCCCGACTCCATCTCCAAGCTGGTGCTTCGCAAGGGACTGGATGCCGGTACGGCCTTCGAGATTCTCTCCATCGACATTGCCGACATCGACATCGGCAAGAATATCGGCGCCGTTTTGCAGATGGATCAGGCGCAGGCCGACAAGAACATCGCCCAGGCCAAGGCCGAGGAACGCCGCGCCATGGCAGTGGCCACCGAACAGGAAATGAAGGCCAAGGCGCAGGAAGCCCGCGCTAAGGTGATCGAAGCCGAAGCCGAAGTGCCCAAAGCCATGGCCGAAGCATTCCGCACCGGCAATCTCGGCATCATGGACTACTACCGGATGAAGAATATCGAAGCCGACACGTCCATGCGCGACGCCATCGCCAAGCCTTCCACCGGCCCAAGCAAACCGATCAAGGATTAACGGGAAATGGCAGTTGGCAGTTAGTAATTGGAATCAGTTGAATCCAACCTGGAATCAATTGAATCCAACCTGGAATCAATTGAATCCAACCTGGAATCAGTTGAATCCAACCTGGAATTAGTTGATTCCAACCTGGAATCAATTGAATCCAAACCGGATCCACTCTACTAACTGCTAACTGCCCTCTTCCTGTGTGAAACAGCATGAATCCATGAGGTCCCTTTTGCCCTCCGAACTGATTATTCATCCGGACGGGAGTATTTTCCATCTGCATTTGAAGCCGGAGCAGCTGGCCGGGCGTGTGATACTGGTCGGCGACCCGGAACGGGTGTCGTTCATCGGCGAGTACCTCGACGGAAAGGAATGTGAGGTTTCCAACCGCGAATTTCATTCCATCACGGGAAGTTACGGCGGGAAACGTATCTCCGTGGTATCGCACGGCATCGGCGGCGACAATATCGACATCGTGCTGAACGAACTGGACGCGCTGGCAAACATCGACTTTGCGACCCGTGGCGTCAAACCCGTCTTCCGCCCCCTGACGCTGGTGCGTATCGGGACGTCGGGCGGATTGCAGCCGTATGTGAAGACCGGCATGTATGTGGCATCGGCACAGTCGATCGGACTGGATGGCGTGCTTTATTTCTACGCCGGCAGCGAGCGGGTGCGCGATACGCCGTTCGAAGCCGAACTGCTGCGGCAGCTGGAGTGGAACATCACGGGCGTTCGTCCCTACATTGTTTCGGCCGACGCTTCCCTGCTGGCGCAAATCACGCGCGGCGAAATGCTTTGTGGCGTTACGGTGGCCGCCAATGGCTTCTATGGTCCCCAGGGACGCGAGCTGCGGCTTCCCCTGGCCGATCCTGCGCTCAATGCCGGTATCGCCGCATTTGAATATCAGGGCCGGAAAATCATCAACTGCGAAATGGAAAGCGCTGCCCTGGCCGGGCTGGCTGCCATGATGGGACACCGCGCCATGACCGTATGCTGCATCATCGCCGGCCGCACAGACCACCAGATGGACACGGACTACCGCGACCGCCTGCCCCGCCTGATCGAAACCGTACTGGACAGAATCTGACGAAGCAGGGCAAAGGAGTCACTTTGCAATCTCTTTCAATGCTTTTTTGACGGCCAATTTATTACATTTATGAAATTCCCGAAAAGTTCATCTTTTGTGAAGCTTGGGGAATTTCGGTTTTCCAAATCCGCAAAAGTTTCTTTTTGTGTGCAGTTTTGCGGATTTTGCAAATTGCAAAAACTTTCCCCCTTGTTTCGCGACTCAGCCACATATTATCGTCTGCAAAATACACCTCCACTTCCGTTTCGCCTTTTTCGTTGGTATAAAAAGCCAAACCGACACGTTCGGACATTTCAACAAGTTGACCGTCTATTGTTTTAGGTATGTTATTTTCTTTCTTCATAAATCATTTATCTTTAATTCCTGTCGCCAACCTCGACATTCCTGTCGGCGATAATATAACTGCTGCGAACCGGAAAAACCTCCCTTTCGACCGCCACAGCCGTATTCCGAAAATCCATTGAAAATGATATCCTGTTATCCGTTTTAATAAAGTACAAGTACAAAAGTATAAAAAAATTGATATGCAGGTTCCTTTCGCTGTTTTTTCTTTCAAAAAGTAATATACCTTAAATCCGCAGCCTCATAGTTTTCCACAAAAGACAAAGCGCTGATATAAAATAATATATCCAGCGCTTTGATAAGTGCAAGATTTCACCTATTTTTGTGATATCAAACAAAAAAA
>JAISWC010000214.1 GCA_031271245.1 Tannerella sp.
TTTTTTTGTTTGATATCACAAAAATAGGTGAAATCTTGCACTTATCAAAGCGCTGGATATATTATTTTATATCAGCGCTTTGTCTTTTGTGGAAAACTATGAGGCTGCGGATTTAAGGATAAATGAAAATAAAAATAGAGAAAGTCGTGAAAATAAATAAGGATTTGGTGGACGCATCGCTGATGCTGTCCGCAATATCACTGGTTTTAACAGGCACGAGCGAGTTTTCCGATGCAACACATAAAACGAAGGTTATGATTATATTAGCCGTAGCGACGGTTGCATTGATTATTTGCCGCGTGTGGGCCGGCCGGCAGTCGTGATGCCGGCATCCGGATTTACAGGTGCTTTTTCCGCTTAACGGAGAATGCAAACATCACCCAACCCTGACAGAATTCAATACTCTGTCAGGGTTTTTTCTCTTTTGTTGAAAAAATATCCCATGACCCTGCACCCTCTTTATTTGCCCCGAAGCTGTTCGACCTATTGAAATTTTGATTACTTTTGCACGCAGTTTTTGACAGCATATTACCTATATATTACTATATATGAGTTTAAGTATTATTGTATTAGCGAAGCAGGTGCCGGACACGCGAAACGTGGGCAAGGATGCGATGAAGGCGGACGGGACGGTTAACCGTGCGGCTCTGTCGGCCATCTTCAATCCGGAAGACCTGAACGCACTCGAACAGGCGCTGCGCCTGAAAGACACGCATCCCGGCACAACGGTCACGCTGCTGACCATGGGTCCCGGACGCGCGGCCGAAATCATCCGCGAAGGCCTGTACCGCGGCGCCGACGGGGGCTATCTGCTGACCGACCGCGCTTTTGCCGGCGCCGACACGCTGGCCACTTCCTACGCCCTGGCAATGGCCATCCGCAAAATCAGAGACTATGACCTGATTATCTGTGGCAGACAGGCCATCGACGGCGACACAGCGCAGGTAGGCCCGCAGGTGGCCGAAAAATTGGGACTGAACCAGGTCACGTATGCGGAAGAAATTCAAAAGGTGGAAAACGGCAGGATTACCGTCAAGCGCCGGCTGGAACGGGGAGTGGAAACCGTGGAGACGAATCTCCCGCTGGTGGTGACCGTCAACGGAAGCGCCCCGGACTGCCGCCCGCGTAACGCAAAGTCCGTCCAGAAATACAAACATGCCCGGACGGCCACCGAACGGCAGGAGGCGGCGGCAACCGCCCTGGCGTCGCTGTACGGTAGCCGTCCGTACCTGCATCTGGAGGAATGGAGTGTGGCCGACGTCGGCGCCGATGTTGCGCAGTGCGGCCTGTCCGGTTCTCCCACGAAAGTGAAAAAGATCGAGAACGTGGTTTTCCAGACCAAGGAAAGCCGAACCCTTGCTCCGGACGACAGCGCTATCGACGAACTGATGAAGGAACTGATTACGAACCATACCATTGGGTAAGAAGACAGAAGAACAGAAATGAATAACTTGTTTGTATATTGCGACATAGAAGACGGCATCGTAGCCGATGTCAGTCTTGAGTTGCTTACCAGAGGGCGCGCACTGGCGGCCACACTGGGCTGCCGGATGGAAGCGGTAGCCGTCGGGCACGGGCTGGAGAGCGTCGCCGCGCAGGTATTTCCCTACGGCGCGGACGTGCTTCACGTTTTTGACGACGCCCGTCTGGCACCCTACACCTCGCTGCCGCACACGGCCATTCTGGTCAGGCTGTTTGGCGAGGAGAAACCCCAGATTGCCCTGATGGGAGCGACCAGTATCGGACGCGACCTGGGTCCCCGCGTCTCCTCGGCGCTGGGAAGCGGTCTGACGGCCGACTGCACGTCGCTCGAAATCGGCGACCACGAGGAGAAAAAGGAAGGCAGGGTATACCGGAACTTGCTGTACCAGATACGTCCCGCGTTCGGCGGAAATATCGTAGCGACGATTGTCAATCCGGAATGCCGTCCGCAGATGGCGACCGTCCGCGAAGGAGTGATGAAAAAGGAAATCCTGCGGCCGGACTTCACGGGCGAAATAAAGCGGTACAACGTCAATGATTACGTCAGCGATACGGATTTTGCGCTACACGTCATCGACCGCCAGATGGAAAAAAGCCGGACGAATATCAAGGGGGCCTCCATCATTGTATCGGGCGGCTACGGCGTAGGGTCGAAAGAGAATTTCCAGTTGCTGTATGACTTGGCGGCAGTAATCGGCGCCGAGGTGGGCGGCTCGCGTGCAGCCGTGGACGCCGGTTTTACGGAACACGAGCGCCAAATCGGACAGACGGGTGTCACCGTTCGTCCGAAGCTCTACATCGCCTGCGGCATATCGGGGCAAATACAGCACATCGCCGGGATGCAGGAGAGTTCCATCATTATCTCCGTCAACAGCGACTCGAATGCACCCATCAACGCGATCGCCGATTACATCATAACCGGAACGATAGAAGACGTGCTGCCCAAAATGATTAAATATTACAGGAAGAATACGAAGTAAAGTGTTGTAATCATGGCAGCTGAGAAGAAGCAGTTCACGAAGGAGCCGAAGAAGAAGTACATCACCCTCTCATCGGAAAAAAAGGATGAATTGCGAGAGGCCATCACGCAAGTCGAGCGGGGTGAGTATATAGAAATTTCTTCCAAGAAGGAACTGGAAACCTTTTTTAATTCGCTATGATGTAATGATAATAATATTATAAGCAAAACAATGGCAAACTATTTTTTAGATACGAACGTATATAGACACCATCTGCATCACCCTTTGATGAAGCGGATCGTAGAACTGAAGGAACGCAATTATGCGGACAAAGATACTTATGATTATGCGCCGGTCGACTTTGACGACGCGATGGACAGCTATGAAAAAGTGCTGGAAATCGTCGGTGAAATCTGTGCGGAGATCATCGCACCCAATGCGGAGGGTGTAGACCACGAAGGTCCGACGGTTCACGACGGGCGCGTCGCGTACGCTTCCGGGACGCAGGTCAACCTGGACGCCGTCCGCAAGGCCGGCCTGATGGGAATCGCCATTCCCCGGAAATACGGCGGACTGAATTTCCCCATCGTGCCCTACATCATGGCCGCCGACATGGTATCGCGCGCCGATGCCAGTTTCGAGAACCTCTGGGGCTTGCAGGACTGCGCCGAGACGCTGTACGAGTTCGGCAGCGACGACCAGCGGCAGCGTTTCCTGCCCCGCATCTGTGCCGGCGAAACGATGTCGATGGACCTGACGGAGCCGGACGCCGGCTCGGACCTGCAGTCGGTGATGCTGAAGGCTACCTTCAGCGAAACGGACAACTGCTGGTACCTGAACGGCGTCAAGCGCTTCATCACCAACGGCGATTCCGACATTCACCTCGTGCTGGCGCGTTCGGAAGAAGGCACGAGAGACGGGCGCGGTCTGTCCATGTTTATCTACGACAAACGCAATGGCGGCGTAAACGTGCGCCGCATCGAGAACAAACTGGGCATCAAAGGATCGCCCACTTGTGAACTGGTGTTCCGGAACGCCCGCGCCGAGCTTTGCGGTGAACGCCGGCTGGGACTTATCAAATACGTGATGGCGCTGATGAACAGCGCCAGACTGGGTATCATGGCGCAGGCCGTGGGACTGTGCGAAGCCGCTTACCGGGAGGGTTATGCGTATGCACGGGAACGCAAACAGTTTGGCAAGGCGATTATCGAATTTCCGGCTGTCTGCGAGATGGTGGCGCTGATGCGCGCCAAAGCGGATGCCTCGCGCGCCATGCTGTACGAAACCGCCCGTTTCGTAGACATTCACAAGGCCCTCGAAGACCTCTCGCGGGAACGCAAACTGGAGCCGGACGAACGTCAGGAGATGAAGCACTACGCCCGGCTGGCCGACGCCTTCACCCCGATGGGAAAGGGGATGACCACCGAGTATGCCAACCAGAACACCTACGACGCCATTCAGATACACGGCGGTTCGGGATTCATGAAGGACTATGCCTGCGAACGCCTCTACCGCGACGCCCGTATCACGAACATCTACGAAGGGACGACGCAGTTGCAGGTCGTAGCCGCTATCCGTCACGTCACGACCGGCACCTACCTGAATCAAATCCGCGCCTGCGAAGCGCTCGACTGCAAGCCGGAACTGGAGCCGCTGAAACGGAAACTGGTCGACATGACCGCCCGTTACGAAACGCTTGTATCGCCTGTTGCGGAAACGAAAGACAGCGAATACATCGACTTTCAGGCGCGCCGTCTGGTGGAAGCCGCCGCGCACTGCATAATGGGTTACCTCCTTCTGCAAGACGCCGGCAGGGACGATCGTTTCCGCCCCTCGGCCGAGGTGTACATCCGCTATGGGCAGGCTGAAGTCGAAAAGATTTACGCTTACATTACGAATTTCGAGCGCGAAAGTTTGGCGTATTACAAACCTTCATTCAACGGATAAACCCGGTCGCCGGCACGCAGATGACACAGATTGTCAGGATGAACGCAGATATTATTTATCTGCGTTTATCTTTAAAATTTGCGTCATCTGCGTGTATTCAAAAATCCTTCGCCCTCAGATTACTAAACGAAGAATTGCACCCAAAAAGTTAAATCTTGTTGTAGTCGCATTTTTTGCGCCTATTTTCCTTATCCCGAACTCAGTTGTATAGGATCTCCTCAGGTATCTTTTCGGCTCATGTTAATGTATAGGGATCAATTTTTGATTTTATCCCAAAATATCCATTTCAACATTAATTCATCCCAAAAACACTGATTTTTGTCGAATTAATGCGCGATATTTTGCTTATTATAAATGAATTACAATCACGATTTTCTAATGGTGTCCATTAGAAATCTGTAAATAACATATGCTTATTATCAATTAGTTATGCTCTAATGGACATTTTGGGTTTATATCAAAACATACATCAATAAAAATGTCGGATGCAGGGCTACGTCGTCAATTCTACCGACATTCCATCTAATAACTTGTAATCATTGAAACACGGAGACACGAAGAAGACACAGCGTTCCCCAGAGAGTGAAAAAAACCTCCGTGTGCTCCGTGTCTCCGTGTTTCAATGAATTTTTAACTGACGCGCCGGTAAACCGGTATACGTTATTTATTGTTCATCCCTTTATGATGAAAAAAAAGCCTATCTTTGCGCCTGTAAATGAACTGAAAGGATGATATGAGGATGTCGGAAGACTTGCTAATGAGACGGGAGCGTGTGCAGAAGGCCCTGCAGCAGATGGATGCGGACGGGTGTTTACTGACGGTGGACGTGAATCTTTACTATATGACCGGGCGGGTGTTCGGCGGTTATTTTTACCTGCCCGCCGAAGGCGAACCGGTTTTCTTTGTGAAGCGGCCGAACGGTTTCAGCGGCGATCGAGTCCTGTTTATCCGGAAACCGGAACAAATTGCCGACTGTTTTGCGTCGCAGGGCTGGCCACTTCCCCGGAAGTTGCTGCTCGAAACGGACGAGATTTCCTACAGTGAATGTATTCGTTTGCAGGCGGCATTCGGTTCTCCCGTCGTTGACAATGCAACCACGCTGATGCGGCAGGTGCGCATGATTAAAACACCCTGGGAAATCGACTGCTTCCGCCTCTCCGCACGGCAACATGCCAAAACTTATTCCGAGATACCTGCCTGTTTCCGTCCGGGAATGACGGACCTCGAACTGCAGGCCGCGATCGAATACCGGATGCGTCTGAACGGATCGTTCGGCCTCTTTCATGCCTTCGGGCCGAACATGAACATCTTTATGGGAAGCATCCTGACCGGTTCCAACGCCGAAACGCCTTCGCCCTACGACTTTGCGCTGGGCGGCGGCGGCCAGACGCCCCTCTGTCCGATTGGCGCCAATGGCACCGTGTTGAAAGAGGGCATGGCCGTCATGGTGGACATGGTGGGTAATTACACGGCTTATCTGACGGACATGACGCGCGTGTTTGCGGTGGGTAAACTGCCCGAACGAGCCTACCGGGCGCACCGGACGTCGCAGGCGATTCAGGAGAAAATCGTGCAGGCGGCGCGACCGGGCGTCTCCTGTGCAGACCTGTACGGGATAGCGATGGCCGAAGTCGAACGGGAAGGACTGACGGACTGTTTCATGGGAACCCGCCAGCAGGCAAAATTCGTCGGACACGGGATCGGCCTCGAAATCAACGAACCGCCGGTGCTGGCGTCCCGCTCGAAAGAAGTGCTGCAACCGAACATGGTGTTTGCTCTGGAACCGAAATTCGTGATTCCCGGCGTGGGCGCCGTCGGTATCGAAAACAGTTTCCTGGTTACGGAAACCGGCCTGGAAAAAATCACCCTCTTCGAAGAAGACATTAAATGTTTTTCCTGACCTCTTCCAACGTTTAACTGCAAAATTCGTGCGACCTGTTGAGGCGATATACCCTGCCTGACAAGCTTTTTATACTGCGCACGGTATGGTTTTATGCTGTCCCTTTGTGCAAGCATTTCCTGAAGTTTCTCCCGTTCTTCTTCGCCTTCCGCCCGACCTTCGGCTTTGGTTGTCTACATGACACTGTATTCAATTGTACACAAATATCCCGGTGTACATACTCCATTAAATCCATTCCTATGGGGATCAACCGTTTATCAACGTTCTCGACCCTGCACCCTGCACCTTTTGAAATGCCCCGTTGAAATAAATGATTGGATATATTTTTTGTGAAGGAGAAAATCGTAATTTTGCATCGTCAAATATATTAATGTATATCCTTATGAAGAAGCAAATTCTTTTTTTACTACTGCTGGTCGTTGCCGTATGGCCGGCGCGTGCACTGGAACCGGAACAGGTCAAGCCCGTCAAGAACCTGATTCTGATGATTCCCGACGGGACTTCGCTGGCCACCGTTTCGGCGGCGCGCTGGTATCAGTGGTATCTGCATCCCGACAAACCCAAACTGGCCATCGACCCCTATCTGTGCGGAACGGTGCGCACTCACTCGTCGAACGACCCGATTGGCGATTCGGCGCCAACGACGTCCTGCTACATGACCGGCTATCCGAGTCAGGCGGGATTTGTCGCCACCTATCCGGTCAGCGATCCGGAAAACGACATCTACCCGACCGACCCCTTGCGGGCCTACCAGCCGCTGACCACCATCCTGGAAGCGGCCAAGTTCCTGAAACAAAAGGCAACGGGGCTGGTATGCACGTGCGAGTTTCCCCATGCGACGCCGGCCGACTGCTCGGCGCACAGCTACAGGCGCGGACGCTATGACTGGATTGTTCCCCAGATGGTGCATAACCGTCTGGACGTGGTGATTGGCGGCGGCGCTGCGCTGCTGGAGGGAGACGACGAACTGTACCTCAAGGCCAACGGCTATGGCATATACAAAAACGATCTGGAAGGCATGCGCAGTTACACCGGTAACCGGATGTGGGCCTTGTACGGCGAAAAGGGAGGCATGGCCTACGACCTCGACCGGGACGCATCCCGGGAGCCTTCCATCGAAGAAATGACCCTCAAGGCCATCGAGAAACTGTCGGCCAGCGAAAACGGGTTCTTCCTCATGGTGGAAGGCAGCAAGGTCGACTGGGCGGCACATGCCAATGACCCGGCGGCGATGATTACGGAATTTCTGGCTTTTGACCGCGCCTGCCGGGCGGCATTCGAATTTGCCCGTCAAAACGGCGAAACGGCAGTGGTCATTGTCCCCGACCACGGAAACAGCGGCATCAGCATAGGCTCGCATACGTGTGGACATACGACCAAAGACGGCCTTATGCACGCCATTTCGCAGGTCAAACTGACCGCCGAGGGTTTTGCCGAAAAGCTGAACAGCGAACCGGCATCGGCCGTGCAGCGGATTTTCCGCGAATACGCCGGTTTTGAACTGACCGACGACGAACTGAAAACGCTCTATCAATGCAAGAGTTATAAAAACAGTCCGGTTCCCGAAGCCGAACGTTCGGACAAAGGCGCGCTGGCTTCGCTTTACAGCAGTTCGCTCAACGGCTTTGTGGCCAAACTCATCACCTCGAAGACCTGCTTCGGCTTCACCACCGGCGGGCATACCGGCGAAGAAGTCTTCCTGGCCGCTTACCATCCGGCAGGCTCCCTGCCCGTTGGCATGAATACAAACATCGAACTGAATCACTACATGGCGGCTACACTGGGGTTGCACGGCCGGCTGGACGAACTGACCGCCGCCAATTTCGCACCCCATACGGACGTGTTCAGAGACTATGCGTATGAAGTTATTCCGCCGGCCGGCGAGAACGATACTCCGTTGCTCATCGTCAAAAACAGGAAAGACCGGAAAAAACAGTTGAGCATCACGCCGAACACGAATATCGTGATGATCGGGAAAAAGGCCGATGAAGAAGTGAAACTGTCATCCGTCATAGTTTACGTGGATGCCAACAACACGTTCTATCTACCTCAATCACTGGTTGATTATTTGAAATAAATCCCATCGCTCATCACTCATCACGCTGAAAAAGAAACAGGCCATGTTATCTAACAGTTTAGTTTCAATAGACCAGTATACGCGGGAAGACATTCTGCGTATTTTGAACAATACCGGCAAGTTCGAGATTCGTCCGAACCGGAAGATGCTGGACGGAAAAGTGGTGGCGACGCTCTTTTTCGAGCCGTCCACGCGCACGCGGCTGAGTTTTGAAGCGGCTGTCAACCGGCTGGGCGGACGTGTGATCGGTTTTCAGGATGCCTCCACGACGAGTTCTTCCAAGGGCGAGACACTGAAGGATACCATCCGGATGATCAGCAACTATGCCGACGTCATTGTCATGCGTCATTATCTGGAAGGCGCAGCGCGTTATGCGGCGGAAATCTCGTCCGTCCCCATTGTCAACGCCGGCGACGGCGCCAACCAGCATCCCTCGCAGACGCTGCTCGACCTCTACTCCATCCGCAAGACGCAGGGCAAACTGGAAAACCTGACCGTCACGATGGTCGGCGACCTGAAATACGGACGGACCGTACATTCGCTCATT
>JAISWC010000134.1 GCA_031271245.1 Tannerella sp.
ATGTCTCTTTCACAGATGAAGATGTTTCATCCGTGCCTGTGGATTTTTTTTCCACATCCACAGATTTTGCGTCTTTCCCGAATGATTTTCGGAAATACGGCAAAGTTCCGGGGAAAAGAAAGTCGATGTCTTCTCTCCGGACTTTATTTGGTAGAAAAGCAAACAGGGAAAAAAGCAGGCCTGCTGTCGCAGGAATACGACGGCAGGCCGTTATTTTCGGAGGCATGGCGGTCTGCGCAGCGCCTCCACACAAAATAGATTCGTCTAAATAGCTGTCACACAGGCAATTGCCCCCCCCCCCTCGTTAACATACATTCACGCATGGGTGTACAGGGGGCGGTATCCAACATATTTCCAATCCTGCGACGGATCGGATGTTCAATGATGACAGTGTCTTTATTCTTCATTTTATCTATCGTTATTTATTTGTTTCCAAATTCGGGGCGAAGTAAAATTATTTTTTTGATACCTGCAACTTTTCCCATAAAAAAAAGTTTTCAACAGTAGATTTCTCCATTTTAACAATATGACAACAGATTAATTGTCAATGCGTTCGAAAATGACGTGTGATCAAAATATGTTGTAAAACATGTTTTTGAAAACACGGGACTTGGAAAAAACGGAGCATTATCTTGCCACAGGGAGAAAGCAAAACCATTGGCGATGCCCGTTGCACGATGAATGATTGAATCCCGTAATGGATGTATTCCAAAATATCGTTGTTGCTTTGTGTCCTTTTTGATAAACCTTTGTGTCCTTTATGGTTAAAAAGTGACACAAAACCGTCCGGCAAGCCGCAACTACTAACTACTATACTTCGCGCGGCAAGGTTTTTGTGCACAGAGAAACGCCTGTTGTTGGGCGTTAGCGTTCCCCATAGGGGAAGCATATCGATGGTGAAGAAGGTGTACGGCAATGAAATAATCGCTACCTTTGTTACCGATTTATCGTTGTATCAATTACAGCCTATGTTATTGGAAATAAAAAACCTCCATGCCTCGATTCAGGGCAGGGAAATATTGAAGGGTATCAATCTCTCGGTACGCCGGGGGGAAGTGCACGCCCTTATGGGGCCGAACGGCTCGGGCAAAAGCACGCTGAGCAATGTGCTGGTCGGTCATCCGGCGCTGGAAGTGACGGAAGGTGAAGTGACGTTCAACGGGAGAAACCTCCTGACGCTCTCGCCCGAAGACCGCAGCCGCGAAGGCGTCTTCCTGAGTTTTCAGTATCCGACGGAGATACCCGGCGTAAGCATGGTCAACTTCGTGCGCGCCGCTGTGAACGCCCACCGCGAATACCGGGGACTGCCGCCCGTTTCGGCCACCGACTTCCTGAAACGGATGCGCGAGAAGCGCGAAATCGTCGAACTGGATCATAAGTTAGTCAGCCGCAGCGTCAACGAAGGCTTTTCGGGCGGCGAGAAGAAACGCAATGAAATCTTCCAGATGGCCATGCTCGAACCCCTGCTGGCCATCCTCGACGAAACCGACAGCGGTCTCGACATCGACGCCCTGCGCATTGTAGCCGGCGGCGTCAACCGGCTCAGGACGTCCGAAAACGCCGTGATCGTCATCACCCACTACCAGCGGCTGCTGGACTACATCCGCCCCGACGTCGTGCACGTGCTCTATCGGGGACGCATCGTCCGCACCGCCGGGCCGGAACTGGCGCTCGAACTGGAGGAAAAAGGCTACGACTGGCTCAAAAATCAGGAAAGCGCATGAAGGCGGAAAAACAGTACCTCGACCTCTACGCCGCGCACAGCGACACGCTTTGCCTCCATGCCCCGGAAGCGATGAACCGGCTCCGTCCGCAGGCGCTGGAACACTTCCGCCGGGCGGGATTCCCGTCCGTGAAAGACGAGCTTTACCGGCATACGGATGTGGCGCAGGCCTTCGCTCCCAACTACGGGCTGAACCTGAACCGGCTGCCGATATCCGTGACGCCGGACGACGTCTTCCGCTGCGATGTGCCCCGGCTCGGTACGGCGCTGTATTTCGTCGTCAACGACTTTTTTCGCGACACGCCCCGCCCGGCGCCCTTTCCGCCCGGCGTCTATGTGGGCGGCATGAACGCCTTCGCACAGCAGTATCCCGACCTGGCCGCCCGCTACTACGGCCGGGCGGCGGCGACGGAACACGACGCGGTGGCGGCGCTCAACACACTCCTGGCGCAGGACGGCTTCGTGATGTACGTCCCGGCGGGCGTCCGGCTGGAGCGACCGGTGCAGTTAGTAAACGTCTTTCGCAGCGACGTCGACCTGATGGCCAACCGCCGGATACTCGTCATCCTCGAAGCCGGCGCACGGGCAGCCCTGCTCGTCTGCGACCACAGCATCGACCCCGCCGTGCGCTTCCTCGGCACCCAGGTGGTGGAAATCTTCGCCGCCGACGGCGCCGTGTTCGACTGCTACGACCTGGAGGAAAGCAGTCTGCCGACCACCCGTTTCTCGTCGGTCTACGTCAATCAGGCGGCAGCCTCCAGCGTCCTGGTCAACGGCATCACGCTCCACAACGGCCTGACGCGAAACAACTATCACATCCGCCTGCTCGGCGAACGCGCGGAAACGATGCTCTGCGGCCTGGCCATCCAGGACGGCAGCCAACATGTGGATACTTATACGCACATCACCCACGCCGCACCCCGCTGTACCGGCAACGAACTGTTCAAAAACGTGCTGAACGACCGGGCGACGGGCGTCTTCAACGGGCGCATCCGGGTCGAAAAGGGCGCGGAGCAGACACGGGCCTACCAGACCAACCGCAACCTGATTGCCGGTCGCGAGGCGCGGATGTACAGTCAGCCGCAACTGGAAATCTATGCCGACGACGTGAAGTGTTCGCACGGCATGACGACCGGCCAACTCGACGAACAGGCGCTCTTCTACATGCAGACACGCGGCCTGTCCGACGCCGACGCGCGGCTGATGCTGAGCGTGGCCTTCACGTCGGAAGTGCTGGAGCGCGTCCGTCCGGAAGCGCTGAAAGACCGCCTGCTCCGACTGGTGGAGAAACGCTTCCGCGGCGAACTGGCACGCTGCAACGAATGCCGCGTATGCAGGGAGAATTGAGAATTGAGAATGGAGAATGGAGAATGAAAAATGAAGAGCGATGCGGATTCCGGAAAAAGCAGGAACAAAAAAGGAAGGGTAAAAATATCGTGATCAGGTTTGCGGTATGGTTCGGATGGATGCTTGCAGGCGTTATAACCGCTCTTGTGCGGGGAGAACATTTCTTCGGAACATTTTTTTATATCCCGGTTTTTGTCATTCTCCCTCTTTTCCTGATCTTTCCCGTATGGCGCAGCATGTTTATAGAACGTGTGATAGAAGGTATCCTCAATGCCCTGTTTAATCTTTTCAGATGACAGTCAATTCGGTTAAAGCGGCAGATAGACGTTAAACTGTCCGCCCTGCGTGTCGAACCGGATGCTTTTGTTCAGCAGCAGTTCAAAACGGTCGGACAGGTTTTTCAGGCCGATGCCGTTCTGGTCCGGCGGGTCGATTTTCGCGTGGATGGGGTTGGAGACGACCAGTTCATCCTGTCCGTTCAGGAAAATGGAAACCTTTATCGGATTTTCACTGTCTATCGTATTGTGTTTGACGTCGTTTTCT
>JAISWC010000225.1 GCA_031271245.1 Tannerella sp.
AGACAGGTAAGCTCGCAGAGGAAAGTATTTTAATTTTTATTCCTTCTCGATAGTGACGCGTAGAAACGTTTCACCCATTCTTGTTTTGTCTTTTACCATCTATGAGAACGTAATTTTATGCTGTGTATAAACCTTTTACATATTTGGCTTGAGTGACCATGCAGAGGATTTTTAGAGGAAAGATACACATTTTTCGCAGACGGCATGAAAGGAAGGTATGAAGCTTTCTACATCCGTTTTCCATTATAAAAATTATTATGCGTACATTTGCAACAAAAATCATCAACAATATCAATAAAAGAATATGGAAACAGCCGTATCGGAGAAGAGTACGAAAGCGGAAATACTGAAAGCCTACGAGGCTTTATTAAAGAATGTTCAACAGGCAAAGGCGGACGTTCCCAAGCAGATACAGGAGGAAAAGCAAAAGAAGGAAACGCTGGAAAAAGTCGCCGGAATAACCGGTGAAAATATCGTGCAGAGTATTGCCGGCCTCAAGTCGAGCCTGGGCAGTGCGCTGGATGATATCCTGCAGCGTTTGACCGGTGAGTTTAAGAAACTGGAAGAAATCCGTGCGGCCATTGCGCTGGAAAAGAAGTCGCTCGAAGACCTGTACGAATTATCGGCCAATACGGATTCGCTGGCCGCCATGTTACTTGCCCAGAAAGAGAAAAAGGAAAGTTTCGAGACGGGCATGAAGGAAAAGGAAGAGGCTTTTGCAAACGAAATGGCGGAGAAGAAAACGCAGTGGGAACTTGAGAAGGCAAGGCAGAAAGCCGGGGAAAAGGAATACGCCGACGACCTGGCCAAACGTCGCAAGCGCGAGGAAGAAGAATATGCGTATAACCAGAAGATCAAGCGTCAAAAGGAACAGGATGAATATGACACCCGCAAATCCCAGCTCGAGAAGGAACTTGTTGACAGGAAAGCGAATTTCGAACAGGAAATCTCCCATCGGGAAGCCGAATTGAAAAGTGCGGAAGCCGAACTGGCCGAACTCCGTAAAAACAGTACGGAATTTCCGGCCAGGCTGGAAAAGGCGCTGAAAGACAAAGAGGCTGAAATCACCGGGCAACTGCGGACGAAATATGAATTTGACATCAAACTGATGGAAAAGCAAAACGAAGCCGATATCCGTCTGAAAGACCAGATAATCGCTTCGTTGCAGGAGAAAATCAAGGAGCAGCAGGCACAGTTGAAGGAATATACCGACAAGGCCAACCGTGCCGAAGCCAACGTCAAGGACATTGCGGTGAAAGCCATCGAAAATGCGTCGAACGTGCGCATGTTTCCGGTCAAACCCGAAAAGGACGACCATTGACCTCCCAAGAAATCATTTGAATTGCATCCCGTGCCACCTGCCATTTTGTCGATTGGCAGGTTTTTTGCAGGCAGGGTACATGTATAACTTAAAAAGTAACAAATTATGATTATGACATCTTCTTTATACTGGATACTCTTTATCGGTATAGCATTACTCAGTTGGGCCGTCTCGGCGCGGTTGAAGTCCAAGTTTGAGAAATATTCGAAAGTCCCGTTGCCGGGTGGCATGACGGGACGCGACGTGGCTGAACGGATGCTGCGTGAAAACGGTATTTACGACGTGAAAGTCACCTCCGTTGCCGGTCACCTGACCGACCATTACAATCCGGTCAATAAAACGGTCAACCTCAGTCAGCCGGTATACTACAGCAACAGTGTGGCCGCCGCGGCCGTAGCCGCCCACGAGTGCGGTCATGCCCTGCAACATGCCGCAGCGTATGCACCCCTGAAAATGCGGTCGGCGTTGGTGCCGGTAGTGAGTTTTTCGTCCAACATCGTACAGTGGATATTGCTGGGCGGGATGTTCACGCTGAAAGTCTTCCCGCAACTCCTGCTCTTCGGCATCATCCTGTTTGCCATGACGACGCTCTTCAGCTTTATCACCCTTCCGGTGGAAATCAACGCCAGTCAGCGGGCGCTGGCCTGGCTGCGCAGCACGGGTATCACCAACGTGACGACGCACGGCAAGGCCGAAGACGCACTCCGTTCGGCCGCCTACACCTATGTGGTAGCGGCGCTGGGGTCGCTGGCAACGCTGCTCTACTACGTGATGATATTTCTGGGAGGAAGACGAAACTGATACGGTAGCCGGACATGATACAAAAGCCATCCATACCCAAGGGAACCAGGGATTTTCCGCCGGAAGAAACAGCGAAGCGCAATTACATTTTCCATACGATCCGCGACGTATATCATCTGTTCGGTTTCCGGCAGATCGAAACGCCCGCCATGGAAAATCTCTCCACCCTGACGGGAAAGTATGGCGAAGAAGGCGACAAACTGCTGTTCAGGATACTCAATTCGGGCGACTGCTTCGCCGGCATCACGGACGGAGAACTGCAGGAAAGGAATCCCGTCCGCTTTGCGGCAAAAGCTTGCGAAAAAGGGCTGCGTTATGACCTGACGGTGCCCTTTGCCCGTTTCGTCGTGCAGCACCGCAACGAACTCACGTTCCCCTTCAAGCGTTACCAGATACAGCCCGTCTGGCGTGCCGACCGCCCGCAGAAGGGGCGTTACCGCGAGTTTTACCAGTGCGACGGCGACGTTGTCGGGTCGGATTCGCTGCTCAACGAAGTAGAACTGATCCAAATCATGGACGAAGTCTTCCGCCGTTTCGGGATTCGCGTCTGCATCCGGATGAACAACCGGAAGATCCTTACCGGCATTGCCGAAATCATCGGCGAAGCCGGACGCATAGCCGACATCACGGTGGCTATCGACAAACTGGACAAAATCGGACTGGAAAACGTCAATGCCGAACTGCGCGACAAAGGCCTGTCCGAAACGGCCATTGCCCGGCTGCAACCCCTGATTGGCCTGACGGGGACCGCCCGCGAAAAGCTGGCCGCACTGACCGGTCTGCTGCAATCGTCTGCCGCGGGACTGAAAGGCATTGAAGAAATCGGATATATCCTCGACCGCATCGAGCGGCTTCCGCTGACGGCGACGCTCGAACTGGACCTGACCCTGGCACGCGGACTGAGCTATTATACCGGCGCCATTTTTGAGGTGAAGGCGCTGGATGTCGAAATCGGCAGCATCACCGGGGGCGGACGGTATGACAATCTGACAGGCGTTTTTGGTATGGACGGTCTTTCCGGCGTAGGTATCTCGTTCGGCGCCGACCGCATCTATGACGTGCTGAATCAGCTCAACCTTTATCCCGAAGAGGCGCAGCAGGCCACACAGCTACTGTTCGTCAATTTCGGAGAAAGGGAAGAAGCATGGCTGTTGCCGCTGGTAGCCCGTGCCCGTGCCGCCGGCATCCGTACGGAAATCTATCCCGAGGCGGCCAAAATCAGGAAGCAGATGAGCTATGCCGATGCCAAAAAGATTCCTTTTGTGGCCATTGCCGGCGAAACGGAAATGGCCGCCGGCGTTCTCCTGCTGAAAGACATGGCCACCGGCCGGCAAACCCAACTGACGCCGGAAGAAATCATGGAACTTTTAAAGGAAAAAAAGATTCCGGAGCGAACGATGTAGCCTCATTGCGTGTGATATGATTTCAGTAGAAGGATTAACGGTTGAATTTGGCGGGTTTACACTTTTCGATGCGATTTCGTTTGTCATAAACAAAAAAGATCGCATTGCCCTGGTCGGCAAAAACGGGGCGGGCAAGTCCACGCTGTTGCGGATACTGGCCGGTATGCAGACGCCTTCGGGCGGCGTGGTCGCCATCCCCAGGGAGACGACCGTCGGCTATCTGCCGCAGCAGATGGAGCTGCCCGGCGAACGCACGGTACGCGCCGAAGCGGAACGCGCCTTCGAGCAGCTTCACCGGATGGAAAAGGAAATCAACCGGCTGAATGAAGCGCTGACCGAACGTACGGATTACGAATCGGAGGACTACCACAAACTGATTGACCGGATGACGTCGCTCTCCGAACAGTTCCAGATGACGGGCGGTCTGAATTATCAGGCCGAATTGGAACGCACCCTGACGGGACTGGGTTTCACGCAGGAAGATTTCGAGCGTCCGACGTCCGAGTTCAGCGGCGGGTGGCGCATGCGTATCGAACTGGCCAAGCTGCTGCTCCGCCGGCCGGACGTGCTGCTGCTGGACGAGCCGACCAACCACCTCGACATTGAGTCCATCCAGTGGCTCGAAACGTTTATCGCCACGCGCGCCAATGCCGTGATGCTGGTCTCGCACGACCGCGCCTTCATCAACAACACGACGCAGCGAACCGTCGAGATTGAACTGGGAAAAATCTATGACTACAAAGTGAAATACGCCGATTACGTGGACATTCGCAGGGAACGGCGCGAACAGCAACTGCGCGCCTATGAGAATCAGCAGAAGAAAATAGCCGACACGGAAGAGTTTATCGAGCGCTTCCGTTACAAGGCGACCAAAGCCGTACAGGTGCAGTCGCGCATCAAGCAGTTGGCAAAAATCGAACGGATCGAAGTGGATGAACTCGATACGGCGCATTTGAGGCTCAAATTTCCACCCGCGCCTCATTCGGGCGCTTATCCGGTGACTGCGGAGGCCCTGGCCAAGCGGTACGGCGAACACCGGGTCTTTTCGGGCGTCGACTTTACCGTCCACCGGGGCGACAAGGTGGCCTTTGTGGGAAAAAACGGCGAGGGAAAATCGACCCTGGTCAAGTGCATCATGGGCGAGATTGATTACGAAGGAGGGCTGACCCTGGGTTATCAGGTGAAAATCGGGTATTTCGCGCAGAACCAGGCGGAACTGCTCGACGAATCCAAAACCGTCTTCGAGACCGTCGACGACGTGGCGCAGGGCGAGATACGCACCAAAGTCAGGGATTTGCTGGGCGCGTTCATGTTTGGCGGCGAGGCGTCGGATAAACGGGTAAGTGTGCTTTCCGGCGGCGAACGGAGCCGCCTGGCGATGATTCGCCTGCTGCTGGAGCCGGCGAACCTGCTGATCCTCGACGAACCGACCAATCACCTGGACATGCGCTCAAAGGATGTGTTGAAAAGCGCCCTGCACGATTTCGACGGGACGCTGATCGTCGTTTCGCACGACCGCGAATTTCTCGACGGACTGGTGGACAAGGTCTACGAGTTCGGGAACGGACGGGTGAAGGAGCATCTGGGTGGTATTTACGAGTTTCTGGAACGGAAGAAGATAGAGAGTTTGCAGGCGCTGGAATATCGAACCGTCCCGGGCAAACGGCCGGAAGCGTCGCTTTCCGCCGCTCCGGCTTCCGGACTTTCCTACGAAGCGCAAAAAGAACAAAACCGTCTGGTCAGGCGGCTGGAAAAGGCCATTGCCGATACCGAACGCGAAATTGCCCGGCTGGAAAAGGCCATTGCCGGACTGGAAACGCGCCTCTCCACACCCGAAGGCGCTGCGGATGCCGCCCTGTGCAGCGAATACGGGGCGCTGAAACAGACCTTGTCCGAAGCCATGGACCGGTGGACGGAACAGACCCTGGAACGGGAACGCTTGCCGCATTGAAACCGGAAAGATGTTTTCATAAGGTTCCCGCGTTCCCGTCTTACGGCTTCGCAGGTCTTGCCTGTCCCGGCGCAAAGACAGCCCCAAAAATCATACCGCACGAAGTCTATGTCATACAATTTTACGGTACATATTTCGTTATCTCTTCAAAAAATAAAATTTAGAATGGGAGATATATTACTATGAGAAGGATTGTTTTTGCAACCAATAACGAGAATAAATTAAAGGAAGTCAAGGCGATGCTTCCTTCGGATATTCGCCTGGTCAGCCTGTCCGATCTGCACTATCGCCATACGCTTACGGAAACGGCCGATACGCTGGAGGAAAATGCGCTGCAAAAGGCGCGGTTCGTCCGCCGGAAGTTCGGATACGACTGCTTTGCCGACGACACCGGACTGGAAGTGGATGCGCTGGACGGGCAGCCGGGCGTGTATTCGGCGCGCTATGCCGGCGAAGAGTGCGACAGCTATGCCAATGTACAGAAACTGCTCCGGAACCTGTCCGGAACAACCAACCGGCGCGCCCATTTCAGGACGGTCATCGCGCTGATCCTCGGAGACGAGGAACATTTGTTCGAGGGCGTGATTCACGGACAGATCACTCATGCCATGCGGGGAAACAGAGGCTTTGGCTACGACCCGGTATTCGTCCCCGACAAACACACGGCAACGTTTGCCGAAATGACGGATGCAGCCAAAAACACCGTCAGCCACCGTGCGCAGGCCGTCAAGAAACTGGCGGCATTCCTGACGGCCGTCAAGAAACAGATGAACGCACGGCGATGAGCGGGACGAGGTCGATAAATGCGCCGGGGGTGCTGTTTTCGCTGCTTGTCCTGCTGTCCGTCTGCCGCCCGCTCAACGCCCAGCGCACCGGCGAGTGGCGCTGCTGGCCGGCAACGTGGCAGACGGTGAATGTGGCCGAAGCCCCCCGCCAGGTGTTTGCCGTTGCAAACGGGACGCTCTACAGCTACGGGAAAGAAGACAGTCACGTGACCGTTTATTCCAGACAAACCGGACTGCACGACACGGACATCCGGTGGATCGGATACCACGCCGGCGCAAAAATGCTGCTCATCATCTACAGGAATGGAAACATCGACCTGATGAGCGACGAAGGACTGTACAACCTGCCTTACCTGAAAAATACGACCGCCATTCGCGACAAGGAGATTTACGACGTTTATTTCCATAACGAAAACGCTTATGTAGCCGCCAAATTCGGAATCATGGTCATCCGGCTGGACAGAAAGGAAATTGCCGAAACCTACAAGCTCGACATGGCCGTATACGGCGTCTGCATACAGGGTGAGACCCTCTTTGCTTCCACCGAAAACGGCCTCCTCAAAGCCTCCCTGAACGACAACCTGCCCGATGTGCATAACTGGCACACGCAGCCGCTGCCCGACGGACTGGATGCGAAGAATATCCGCCAGATATGCGAGTTTGAAGGGAAACTCTGTTTCCGGATCAACAGCAGCGGCGTATACAGCCTGGAGCCGGGCGGCGAAGTCAAAACACTGTTGAAACACGGGTCGCTGACCGGTATGAAACGGATAGCCGGGTGGCTGGCGACGCATACTTCTTCCGCTTTGTACCTCTTCGAATCCTTAAGCCGCTACGAGACCGTCAGTCCGGGAACCCTCAACGACGTCTCCGCCCTGACGGACGACGGCGCCTGCTGGCTTGCCTCCGACGTCAACGGACTGACCGGTATTCGGAGAAAAGCTGCGAACGATTACGAAACCGTTGTTTCCGGGCTCAACCTCGGAGGCCCGAAACGAAACCTCGCCGGCTTCCAGAAGTTCCACAACGGGAAGTTATGGATCGCCGGCGGCGGACGCTCTAAAACGGTCCGTTACTATAATCCGGGAACACTGATGACGCTTCAAAACGGAGAATGGTTCAACTTCGACGAAACGGCGGTCAACCGGAAAGTCGGGTTCACCTGTCTGGATTATAACACCGTGGCGATTGACCCCGACGACGAGACGCACTTCTTTGTCGGCACCTGCGGCGAGGGCGTGCTGGAATTTAAGGACAATGCCTTCGTCCAGTTGTATGACACCGAGAACAGCGCCCTGCAAACCACCGTTCCCGGAAATCAGCATTACATCCGCGTGCAGGGTTTCAGCTACGACCGCGACAAAAACCTCTGGATGACCAACAGCGAAGTCAACAACGGAATTGTGGTACGGAAGGCCGACGGCACCTGGATTTCGCTCTATTATCCCGGCATCACCCAGGCCTATTTTGTCGATCAGATTCTGATCACCTCCAAAGGCCACAAATGGGTCAACGTGCCCCACAGCAGCGCTTCGCCCGGCATCCTTGTCTTCGACGACAGGGGCACGCTGGACGACGCTTCGGACGATGCCGCCAACTATTTCCCGTCGTTCAAAAGCGCCTCCGGCGGCGTCGTGGATGCCAGCGCCTACTATTGCATGGTCGAAGATTTGAAGGGGGAAATCTGGATCGGTACCAACAAGGGGCCGATTATCTGTTCGGTGCCGGCACGCGCGATTGAAAATCCGGACAACCTCTACTGTACCCAGATCATACGGGAGGACGAAACGGACAGCGAACAGCGGTATTATTTCCTGAACGGCGAGGAAGTACATGCCATCGCCGTAGACGGCGGCAACCGGAAATGGATCGGAACAACCGGATCGGGCGTTTTCCTGGTCAGTCCGGACGGCTCGGAAACGCTCCTCCATTTCAATACGGACAATTCGCCGCTGTATTCCAACAACATCCTCAGCATTGCCATCGACCATCAAACGGGCGAGGTCTTTTTCGGCACCGACAAGGGACTGATTTCCTACCGGGGCGAGGCCGTAGCGGCCGGCGAACATTATTCCGACGTCTACGCCTTTCCCAATCCGGTGCGGCTGGCGGTCGACGATCAGGTCATCATCACCGGACTGGTCGCCGATTCCAATGTGAAAATCACTGACCTGTCCGGCAACCTGATTTATCAGGGGCGGTCGGCCGGCGGACAGTTGGCGTGGAACTGCCGCAACCGCAGCGGCCACCGCGTGGCTACCGGCATCTACCTGGTACTGGCTTCGGCACCCGGCGCCCGCGAAAGCGCCGTCGCCAAGATTGCCATCGTACAGTAACCCTGTTTGTGACCGGGTATGTCTGTCGTCCAGCCTGTTTTTTCGCCGGAGATTGCCAAAAGAAACGGATTCGATTTCCTGCGACTGTTTTTTGCTTTTTCGGTGTTTATGGCCCATTTCGGCGAACTGGCTTGCGTCTCCGTATGGTGGCCGGTCTCTTCGGCGATGGGCGTCGCCGGATTCTTTATCATCAGCGGTTTCCTGATCACAAGGAGTTATTACCGGAGCGCCGGCCTCCGGGATTATTGTCGGAAACGCATCCGGAGGATTGTGCCGGCATACGTCCTTGTCGTAGTAGCCTGTGCGCTGCTTTTGTCCTTCGCAAGCACGCTTCCCGCACAGGCGTATTTTACGGACAAAGGCTTTTATACCTATCTGGCCGCCAACCTGTCCTTCCTGAATTTTCTCCGGCCCGTTCTGCCCGGCGTATTTGCGGACAACGCCTACCCTTACATCAACGGCGCTTTGTGGACGATCAAGGTGGAACTGGCGCTGTATGCGTTTCTTCCGTTACTGGCGCTTTTCCTGCGGCGGCGAACCGGCCTTGTGCTGGGTACGGTATATCTCCTGTCCTGTCTGTTCGATCGCGCCATGTCGCTGCTTTACGAATCTTCCGGAAATGAACTGTATCTGATACTGGAACGGCAGTTTCTGGGACAAATCCGTTTTTTCGTCGCGGGTGTCGTTCTTCTGTTCTATTTCGATTTCATCACGAAACGCCATATCCGGTGGCTCCTGCCTGTGGCAGCCGTTATTTTCCTGCTGAGGTATTTTTTTCCCGGGCACTGGATGATTGAACCGGCATATCCGATCGCGTTTGCCATACTGATTGTATCGTTCGCCTATTATTTCGGGAAACTGGCCGTCGTTTCGCGTTACGGCGATTTTTCGTACGGATTCTACCTCTATCATTTTCCGGTGATACAATGCTTCCTGTGCATTGACTGGATGAAAAATCATCCGGCCGGCCTGTTCCTGACCTGTTTTTGCACCGTTTCAGCGCTTGCCTGCCTGTCCTGGCATCTGCTGGAGAAACGCATCCTTCGACGCCATGCGGCATAGAAATTCAAAGACAGTATCTCAAAGACAGTATCGGTTTTTCAGCCCACCATGGCCGGCATGAGCGGACGGGGATGAAAATCAACCTCCTTTCTCCAGGGTGCATTTCGGGAGGATGACCTTGTCTATGAAAAAATACCCCCTGTATGGTATTTCAGGAAAAATAACAGGCCTGTATCTTTGCATCGTGAAATTAAAACAGATAACGACAATAACAGTAATAAAAAGAAAGCAGTTATGAAAAAGATAGTTTATAAAGCAATTTTGCTTGCATTAGGGGCCGGTTTTTCCGGTCATGCGATCGCACAGGAAATACAGATTGAAGGTATTAAATTCGTGCATCCGATTATCGAAAAGTGGGTAACCGAGTACAGGAAGGAACATCCCGAAGCCCGGTTCGAGGTGAAGATTGTTCCGGAGAAGGAATCCCGGTCTTCCGGTCTGTCGGTGATAGCCGGTCGCGTTACGGAAGAGGAAGTGAACGGCAGAGACCGTGTCGTCTATACCGGCAGATATGCACTGATTCCGGTAAGCAACAGGAACAATCCGCTGATTGAAAAGGCCGGCAAGGGTTTGAAGAAAAAGGAACTGAAAAACCTGGTGTTTGAAAGAGACGTGCTGGACGACGAAGCGTACGAAGACGACGGAAAGGAGGAAAAGTATGCCGCGACGGTATATTCGCGAAGCGGTCAGGCGGCTACCACCCTTACGCTGGCCGAATATTTCGACCGGGCGCCGGAACACATCCGGGGAAAGAAGATTATCGGCGACGAAATCTATCTGCTGAATGCGCTCCAGAAAGACGAAAGCGGTATTGCCTTCAATACGTTAAATTACGTGTACGATTTGAAGACGCGCCGGTTGAAATCTCATTTGACGATTCTGCCGCTGAATCTGAAATCGGAACAGCGGGAAGCGCTCCGTTCCGAAAACATCGACAGAGCCATTTCGCTGCTGGAGACGGCCAAAATAGAAACGATACCGGTCGAGAAGTTCGGAATCCTTATCCCGGAAGAGCAAGCCGAAAATGCGGAAGTGCGGAGATTTGCCAACTGGATTCTGGAACACGGTCAGCAGTACAATCATGAATTTGGTTTTCTGTCGCTGGATTCCCGCACGCTCTCCACTCAAAAGCGGGAACTGAACAGCGAAGAAAGTTTGACGTTCGTGAAATAGAGATATTACCCGACCAAATATTATTGCAGAAAAAAAGCGCCCCCCTTACCGACGGCTAAGGCATGAGGGGGCGCTCAAAGACTAAAAATTATTTTAGCATGACAAAGATAATCCGTTTTGTTGAAAGTCGCAAGCGATTTTCTCCTTTTATACTTTTTTATATCCCCTCGTCGGGTATAATCACCACCGTATCAGCACAAACCGTCGAAGGAGTTGTGTCTGATAGCCGGAGCAGCGAGCCGGTCATCGGAGCGGCGGCACCATACGCATACGCGGCGGTAATGAACCGCTCTACGTGGTCGACGGCTTTTTCGTCTACAATTCCAATCGCCGCATATCTTTGCCGGCGATTTGAAAAAAGTCATTGCGGATAAACTTTAATGAATGAATAATATGCTTCATACTTTGTAAGTGAATAATTTGTTGATTTGGATCTTTCTATGTGTGCGCCGCAATTTGCGTGCGCACACATTTAAACATCCATCGACAAATCCACTTTCACGGCGCTAAAAAAGGAAAGACCATAATACATTTTAATTTGCGAGGACTGCGCAAGTCTCAATCCGGTCAGATTACTGCTTGCGTTGACTGCGCAAGTCTTAATCCGGTTAGATTGCCGCTTGCGCAAATTGCGCAAGTCATAATTCGGTTAGATTATTGCTTGCGCGAATCGCGTAAATCACAATCCGATTAGATTATTGCTTGCGCAGTCTGCGCAAGCCACAATTCGGTCAGAAATCCTACTTGCGCTGACTGCGCAAGTCATAATTCGGTCAGGAATACTATTTGCGCGAATTGCGCAAGTCATAATTCAGTCAGATTATTGCTTGCGCGAATTACGCAAATGATAATCCGGTCAGATTGCGACTTGCGCAGTCTGCGCAAGTCGCAGTACAGCGCCATCCTTGTTTTCCGGAGGAAAATCGGAAAGAAGCCGGGGGAAATTTGCCGTTCCGGCCGAATCTTATTCACCGGCCGGGAAACAACAATGATTTCCGGACAATCAAATCGGTAATCCGGGCATAAGGAAAAGCACATCATTTCTGCGGGGAACTGTCGCCCGAATTTGCATATAACATTTGAATACCGTACCTTTATCGCATCAAATGACACGGTATTGTATATGGACATGCAACTGAATACAATTGTGGGCTTGACGCTATTCGCATTATATCTAATCTCTATCGGGAGCTTGATTATAGTCGTTTTGCTGGAAAACCGGAATCCGCTGAAGACGATTCCCTGGGTGATCGTCCTGCTGCTCCTGCCGGGAGCGGGGTTGATCTTCTACTTCGTCTTCGGCCAGGACAACCGGCGACAGCGGATTATTTCCCGGCGTACGTACAAGCGCATCATGAGGCCGTCACATGCCGGTCACCCGGTACAGGACCGGTGTGCCGTCGAACTGCCCTACCGTCCGCTGGTGAACCTCCTGAACCGGAATCACCGCAATCCGCTGCTTTACGGAAGCGAACTGTCGTTTTATACCGGCGGAACGGATAAATTTAAAGCGCTGCTGGAAGAAATCGGGCGCGCTCAACACCATATTCATTTGCAATATTACATTTTCAGCGACGATGCAACCGGACGGAGCGTGCAGCAGGCGCTGATCGTCAAAGCCAGGGCGGGCGTTCAGGTTCGCGTGATCTACGACGATGTCGGGAGTTGGAATGTCAAAAACTCGTTTTTCGGCGAAATGCGGGAAGCCGGCATTCAGGTCTATCCGTTCCTGAAAGTGGCCTTCCCGGTGCTCACGAGCAAAGTCAATTACCGGAATCACCGCAAAATCGTCGTGATAGACGGACGGATCGGTTTCATGGGCGGCATGAATATCGCCGATCGCTACATTCACGGTACCTCCGTCGGCCCCTGGCGCGACACGCATTTCAAAATCACCGGCAAAGGCGTCTACGGATTGCAGTCCGCCTTTCTGATCGACTGGTACGTCATCAGCAAACAGTTAGTCAAGGGCAGGGAGTACTATCCCCCGGAGAAGATTTACAGCGACAGCATCCTGCAAATTGCGACCAGCGGCCCGACCGGCCCCTGGCGTACACTGGTACAGGCCGTTCTCTTCTGCATCATGAACGCAAAGAAATATCTTTACATCCAGACGCCTTATTTTCTTCCGACCGAAGATTTGAACCAGGCCCTGCAAACCGTAGCCCTGGGTGGCGTCGACGTACGCCTGATGATTCCCGAACGCTCCGACACCCGGACGGCCAACATGGCTTCCCATTCTTTTCTGGACGATATGGTCAAAGCCGGCGTGAAGGTCTATTTCTATAAATCGGGATTCCTGCATTCCAAACTGCTTGTGATGGACGATGCGCTGGCCTGCATCGGTTCGGCCAATTTTGACTTTCGCAGTTTCGAGCACAATTTCGAGATTAACGCCTTCGTCTATCAGATGTCGTTTGCCTGCCGGATGAAGGCCATGTTCATAGACGACCTGACGCATTGTGAACAACTCGTACCGGCACGCTGGCTGAAACGTCCGCTCCCCAAGCGGCTCGCCGAATCGTTCATGCGACTCTTTTCGCCCCTGCTCTGAATGGAATCATTCCTTTAAAATTTGCCGGGTTGACAGGTGAAGACCGTAATGATCATTCGGAATTATTCGCTGAGGAAAACAAAGGTTCCTTTTTTATTCGCAACGATAATGTCCGGTGTTTTATCGTTATTCAGATCGACGGTGGTAACTTGTATGCCGACACCGCTGTTGTCATCGATTTGGTGCGGAATAAAAGCTGCGCCGCCGTTGCCGTCACGCTTCAACTCAAACCAGTACAGCACCGCCGGAGCGCCGGCTTCTTTATCACCTTTGGAACCGTGTGCCCAAAACCGTTTTCCGGTAACAAAATCCAACAGTCCGTCGCCGTTAAAATCGGCGGTATTGAATGCGTGCATCTGTGTGATCCGCAATGCGTCGGAGTTCAAATCCGGCGTGACGGGAATAATTTCAAACCGTTCCCACGTGATTTTACCATCGGCATCTTTCATTTGTTTGTACCAGACCAAACCGTAAAGATGGCAGTGCCACGCCGTTACAACATCATTCAATCCGTCGCCGTTCACATCATAAACCAGCATATGCGCACCGGCATCGGCAAATTTGAACGGATGAAAGTTCCATGGAGTTTTGTTGGCGTCTTCGGGTTGTTCCCACCAACCTTCTCTTTCAATCAAATCGGTTCGACCATCGCCGTTGATGTCGCCGTAACCAATTCCATGCGT